>CBDUWQ010000090.1:0-14715 GCA_965370965.1 uncultured Bacteroidales bacterium | reverse complement strand
TTATTTATGCAAAGATAATAAAAATAATTGTAACTAAGTTAACACCTCTAAAAATATATTATATGCATGCATAATAATTAACTTTCTGTAAATACGGAACAGGCTCTCATTTTACAGGTTAATAAATCTTATTTTGTGCTGCCAATAAGGTGTTATTTAACAAGCTAATTATAGTCATAGGTCCAACACCTCCCGGCACCGGAGTTATATAACTACATTTTTCAGCAACTTCATCAAATTTCACATCACCTTTTAGCTTCCAACCCGATTTGGTTTTATCTGATTTTACCCTATGTATTCCTACATCAATAACAACAGCACCGGGCTTAACCATATCGGCAGTTACAAATTCGCATTTGCCTATTGCTGCAATTAAAATGTCGGCATTGGCACAAATCTCTTTTAAATTTTGTGTTCGGCTATGGCAAATTGTAACCGTTGCATTACCCGGCGTAGCTTTACGCGACATTAACAAACTAATTGGAGTTCCCACAATATTGCTGCGCCCCAAAACCACACAGTTTTTTCCTTCGGTTTTAATATTATAGCGTGTAAACAATTCCATTATACCGGCAGGTGTAGCCGGAAGATACGAAGGCAATCCCATTGCCATGCGACCCGTATTAATTGGGTGAAATCCATCAACATCTTTTTTATAATCAATAGCCTGTAAAATCTTATCTTCGCTAATATGCTCGGGCAATGGCAATTGTACTATTAAGCCATCAATATTTGGATTATTGTTTATATCTCTAATTTTTGCAAGAATTTCATCTTCGCTAACCGTATCGGGGTAATTAATATCTGTAGAATCAAAACCAACTTCTTTGCAAGTTTTAACCTTACTTGCAACATAGGTTGCGCTTGCACCATCGTTTCCAATAATAATAACAGCCAAATTTGGGCGTTTTTTACCCAATGCCACCAAATCTTTAACCTTTTTAGCGATCTCTTTTTTTACCTCTAAGTTTATCTTTTTACCATCTATTAACTTCATAATAAAACTTTATGATTTATTGCAATAATTATTTGATTTGATTTGATTTTATCTCATTCCACTCATCATACTGGCCATATTCTTGCCCTTGCCCGAGGTCATCATCTTCATCATTTTACGAGTTTCATCAAATTGTTTAATTAAACGGTTAACCTCTTGAATTGAGGTTCCGCTACCATTGGCAATCCTTTTTCGGCGCGAGCCATTTATTATTACAGGTGTATTTCTTTCATCAGGTGTCATTGAATGTATAATGGCCTCAATACCAACAAATGCATCATCGTCAATATCCATATTTTTCATGGCCTTCCCTACCCCCGGTATCATTGATGCAAGGTCTTTTAAATTACCCATTTTTTTGATTTGCTGTATTTGCGACAAAAAATCATCGAAGCTAAATTGATTCTTGGCAATTTTTTTCTGCAATTTACGAGCTTCTTCAACATCAAATTGCTCCTGTGCTTTTTCAACAAGCGAAACAATATCGCCCATGCCCAAAATACGGTCGGCCATACGCTCAGGGTAAAAAACATCAAGTGCATCAAGTTTTTCACCCGTACCTACAAACTTAATTGGCTTGTTTACCACTTCGCGTATTGATAGTGCTGCGCCACCACGTGTGTCTCCATCAAGCTTTGTAAGCACTACCCCATCAAAATCTAACCTGTCGTTAAACTCCTTTGCTGTATTAACAGCATCTTGCCCTGTCATTGAATCAACTACAAAAAGAATCTCATGTGGATCAATTGCTTTTTTAACAGATGTAATCTCATCCATCATCTGCTTGTCAACAGCGAGACGACCGGCAGTATCTACAATTACTATATCAAAACCCTTTTTTTTGGCAGTTTTAATACCTGCCTTTGCAATAGCTACCGGGTTTTTACTATCCTCCTCGGTATATACCTCAACACCAATTTGCTCACCCAACACTTTTAACTGGTCAATTGCAGCCGGTCTATAAACATCGCATGCAATAAGCAACGGGTTTTTTCCTTTTTTTGTTTTTAAAAAATTTGCCAATTTACCCGCAAAGGTTGTTTTACCCGAACCCTGCAAACCTGCAATTAAAATTACAGCAGGATTCCCTTTTGTATTAATCTCCTCTGCTTTTTCACCCATCAACTGTGCAAGTTCGTCATGCACAATTTTTACCATCATCTGTCCGGGGTTTACCGAATTTAACACATTCAGACCTAAAGCCTTTTGCTTTACTGTATCGGTAAAACTTTTAGCTATTTTATAATTAACGTCGGCATCAAGTAATGCACGACGTATATCTTTTAATGTTTCAGCAATATTAATTTCGGTAATCCTACCTTGCCCTTTAAGCAACTTAAACGATCTGTCAAGTCTATCCGATAAATTTTCAAACATAATTTATGTAAATTAAATGCATCCTTAAAAAACATATCTTTTTGTAGAATGCCTATTTTATAATGATGCGCAAAAATATATAAAATGAGCCAATTATTCAATAAAATAATTAGCTCATTTTTTTTGTCAAGAATAAAATATTCTATAATAGAAAATTGCCCTTAATGGAACAAAAATTTATTTGCGGATAATAAATTTTAACTCTTTTGTTGATTCATTTCCCAGTTTGTCTAATGCCCTAACAACTATTGAATACGTGCCCTCTTTCATATTTTTAATTACCCCTTTTGATTCCTTCTCAGGTTCTTTATTTAATGAATATAAAATTTTGTTAAAACCCACTAATTGGTCGGTGGCTGTAATAAATAGTGATGTTCTGGGTGGATATACATTTACTTTTGTACCTTCTATATCATCTTCACCAATAGAGCCAATACCAAATTGAATTCCTATGGCAGGCCCGTTATTGTCAATATAAAAATCCAAGCTCTCCTCTGATCTATTACCTGTATTATCAATTGCACTATATGTTATTTTATGCTTACCTTCCTTTTTAACCGAAAATGCCTTACTATATACTTTTTTTGTAGAATCGAGTACATAAGCCAACTCCTTAACTCCCGATAAATTATCATTTGCATATAACGATATTGTAGAAGTCTTTCTCAAATACAAAACTTTATGAACAATAATATTTGGACCTTTGTATTTAATGGCAAGGTCAGGAGCTCTGTTATCTCTAAGTATTCTTAAATTAAGCAAGTTTGCGCCGGAAGAAGCTAAAGATTCATTTGAATTATTGACATTATCAATGGCATAATACCTAATATTCAAATTAACGGCTTTCTGATCAATTAAAAAAGGCTCGGTATAAAGGGTTGGTTTTTTTCCGTTAACCGAGTAGTACAACTCTTTAACCCCTGCCTTATTGTCGGTAGCTACTAATTTTACTTTTGTTCGTGCAGATATAAATGTGTTTTTTGCACCGGCATGTTTATCGCCAATTATCTCATAATTAATATCGGGTGGCGTTTTATCCATAAAAAATTTAAATGAATTTATCTTCTCTTTATTATCTACTTTGTCTTTTGCATAATAGTAGAATGTATGTTCACCTTCTGAAATCCAGCCCGGACTAACCAAATTACTAAATAATTTTTTGCTGCCTTCATCATATTTATAAAATATTGTTTTTATACCCGACAATTTATCTTCGGATATCAATACAATAGTTGTTCTTGCTGAAAATATTTTTTCGGCAAAATCAGTTTTTATTTCAATAGTGGTTTTTGGTGCAGTATAGTCGGGAATAAACTTAAGCACTTTTCCCATCTCAACATTTCCAACATTATCAACTGCATAAACATTCAGCAAATAGTCTCTCTCTTCAGGAAATTTTAATGGTAGTGTATATTTTTTATAAGCCTGTGCATCTATTGAATATAGTACTTGCTCAACACCCGACATTTTATCTTTAGATGTTAGTGATATTTCCAACCCTTTTCCAAAATAGAGTTTACCACCGGTTTCAATCAATGGGGCAGTTTTGTAGTTTATTACAGATAAAGGAGCTATTCCATCAGAGTATATCTCAAAAATAACATCTGATTTTGGTAAAATAACTTTTCTTGTTTCGGGGTCAACTTTTGAAGGTGTGCGAATTGTATTATATCCCTCTGTATCAAGAAAAAACGGAGAAGAATACTTAGGTGAAGACTCGCTCTCAAGCACATAGTGCTCACCCATACTCTCTTTCGAATCACTTATGTGAAGATATAGTGGTATATCTTTATTTACAAATAACCTACCATCACTCCTTTTGTAAAACTTTTTTGTGTGTTCGAGCTTTGTTTGCCCGCTTAAAACAACAATAAAACTCAGCATTAATAATGTAAAAACTGTTTTCATAACTTATAAATTAAGGTTTTATAAAAAAATTACGATTATGCTATGCTATATTGTAATTCATGCAAATAGAATGTAATGTGAGTTCATAGTATAATTGCATGATTTAATTGCCTATTGTTTTTCTATATTTATAGATAATACAATATTATGTTTGATTTGTTTAAAAAAAATTCAATAAAATATTTGAGTGATATTTTATAATATAATATTTTTGTAAATAAAGGTATCTAATCCAATTTTAAGCTCAAAACTTCCGGTATTCCCAAAAATAAATCTATAGTAAACTATGCCAATGTAGAAGAACGTTTACTATTTGAATGCTCATGAAATATATCGGGATTTTTACCTCTCAATGGGTATTATACATCTCTCAATAACACTTCGCCCTTGGTAAGCCACGATATGCCAAATGCCCATAAAGCAAATGCCTCTAACCAAAAAACAGGGTTCAAATTATCAAGCCATAATAGTTTCCCTTTTAATAATATAATATAAGTGCCTATTAATAAAATACATCCAAGCATGGTATATCCACAAACTCTATATACCAAGTTTCTTTTTTTCTTTTGAGGTGTAGGGTTTTTGGTTATTGTAAATAAAAACAAACTAAAATATATAAGTACACAAAAAAACAGCATTGCCGATGCAAGATGCAAATAGCCTGTAAGCGGGTTCTCACTTAAAGGATGAATTAAACAATGTGCCGTACCTTTAAACGCCGTAGGCAAAAGTGCAACCCCAATAGCAAAAACTGCCCCAATATGCCCTGCTATATTATCTCTTTTATCATAGCCGGTGTAAGAAAACAAAAAGAAGCCTACAACACACATAATACCAACAAAAATATTACGCATGCAAGTATGGTAATAGTTACTAATTGACACCTGTATATTGCAACAACCACAAGCAATAACCGAGCCCACAACTAAAATAACAGGTAATGCTATTCCTAATATGCCTACCGCCCTGCGCAGTGTTAAATATGAAATTACATAAGGGTTTTCTTTTTTGTTTAAATTTACCATAGCTTAATAATTTTAAAATAATTGGATTATTGTACAGGTATCATTAAACAAACTTAATCTATTAATCAATAAAAGTCAAGGCTTTGTTAACAAAAACCCAAATTGAGCGATTCTCACTCAACTTAGGAAAAACAAAAAAGCACCACCCTAAAACAGATGATGCTTTCAATATTAAATATATTTTTTATTATTCCATTGCCGATACAATATCAAAGGTATCTTGGGCAATAACCAACTCTTCGTTTGTGGGTACTACCATAACTTTTACTTTTGAATCATCGGTTGATATAACCATCTCCTTACCTCGCAGCTTATCGTTTTTTACAGGGTCGATTTTTATTCCGAGGTACTCTAAATTTTTACAAATATCAGCACGGGTCTCCGGTCCGTTTTCGCCAATACCACCTGCAAAAATCAAAACATCAAGTCCACCCAAAGCAGCCGAGTACGAACCAATATATTTTTTAATTCTGTATGAATACATATTCAATCCTAACTGAGCCCTTTCGTTTCCTTTATTCCAAGCTGCGTCTTCAATTTCGCGCATATCCGATGATACTCCGGTAACTCCCAGCATACCACTTTGCTTATTAAAAATAGTATTTATCGAGCTTAGTTGAAGCTCCTCTTTGTTCATTATAAATCCTAAAATACCAATATCTAAATCTCCGGTACGAGTACCCATAATAAGCCCTTCAACAGGAGTAAAACCCATTGATGTGTCAATTGATTTACCTCCATCAATAGCACACATTGATGCTCCATTGCCAAGGTGGCATGTAATTATTTTTTGGTCTGCTATATCAACATTCAATATTTCGCACGCCTTTTTTGATATGTAAGAATGACTTGTGCCATGAAAACCGTACCGCCTAATTTTATACTTGCTATATAGCGAATAAGGTATTGCATACATATAAGCATTTTCAGGCATAGTTTGATGAAATGCCGTATCAAAAACACCAACCTGTTTAACTCCGGGCAATAATTGCATCATAGCTTTAATACCTTTTAAATTAGCAGGGTTATGCAATGGTGCCAATTCAATACATTTTTCAATTTGGTTTAAGGCAAAATCGTCAATAAATGCACTACCTTTAAAGTTTTCGCCTCCGTGGGCAACCCTATGTCCTACTGCATTTATTTCATTTAACGACTTTATACAACCATGTTTTTCGCTTGTTAAAATTCCCAAAATATATTCAATGCCTATTTGATGGTCAATAATTTCTCCTTCAAATTTAACTTTTTCGCCGTTCTCTTTTTCAAGCTTAACAAACGACCCTTTTAATCCAACCTTTTCAGCAACACCTACAGCCATACTGGTTTTATCAGTCATATTCCATAACTGAAACTTTATGGATGAACTACCACAATTTAATACTAATATCTTCATGTCTATTGTTGCTTTATGTTAACTTCTTTTTTACCATCCTCTTTATAATTATAGAAACCTTTACCGGATAAACGCCCAAAATGATTTGCCCTAACTAAACGTTTTATTATTGGTGATGCCATGTATTTTTTATCGCCAAATTCATTATATATGTTTTCCATCCAGCGCATAACTTTATCTAACCCAATTTTATCGGCCATTTCAAAAGGTCCTAATACCTGTCCTAAACCAATACGCATAGTTTTATCAATATCTTCAAGGCTTCCCACACCTTCCATAAGCACTTCACATGCCTCGTTAAGTTGTGCAACAAATATACGTACACTAATCAGCCCAGGCGACTCATCAACTAAAATAGGTTCCTTACCAATCATTTTTACAAATTTTTCAACCTTTTGAAAAACATCATCTGAAGTATATAAACCCCTTACCAACTCCATCATTTTTGCATTTGGCGTATTTGTCAAAAAGTGTAAGCTCACACAGCGTTCATTGTACTCTAAATCCGATGATAACTCTGTTATAACAATAGTTGTTGAATTGGTAGCTATAATGCACTCGGGAGATACTGCATCTTCAATTTTTTTAAACACCTCCTTACGACAGCTTATTCTGCGTTCACGAGTTTTACTACGTATAGCTTCAATTACCAAATCGCAATCTTTTAGCCTTTCATACCCTACTCCACCATTTATACGTGACAAAACAGCCCTTTTTTCTCCGGGAGTCATCCCCCAATGATCAATCATACCATCTAATTCAATACTCATTTCCTTAATGGCATGTTTTGCTTTTTCTTCTGAAAGCTCCACAAAAACAACCTCAATATCCTTTTGGCTTATCATTAATGCAATACTTTGCCCAACAGTACCACAACCAATAATTCCTACTTTGCTAAATAATTGCTTAGGTCGGTTTTCTGAACTTAAACCATATTTTTCAATTGGCTCAATTAATGTTTTTGACATTTTTAATACATTTTAATTTAGATACTGCAAAATAACAAATATTAATGCTAACATTAATGCTAATATTCAAAAATAAGAATTCAATTCAACACTATTTTTTATGATATATGTTATTCGCCTATAAAATGTACTTCTTCTTTAAGTAGTTTTATTTTTTCCTTAATCCAAATCAACTCATACCGGTTAATTTTATCTGTATCAAGTTCTTTATAATATTTTTCAAAATAGTAAAGTGCAATTTTTGCATCATTCATTTTTGTTTCATAAAAAACACCTAAAACCTTATATATTTTAAAATCATCGGGCATAAGTTCTTCAGCCAACAAATAATTGTCAATTGCCAACTTATATTTTTCGGGAGCCTGCATACCTGTTGAATCCCTAAACCCAAGATAATCGCCATATTTTGACCATGTATTTCCGGTTTCGGTATAAATACGCGCAATCATTTTTTTATCATATTTTAAAAAAAGTGCTATGCTTAAATGCTCAATACTTTTTTTGTATTGATAATCGAACTGGCAAGCCAACCCCATAATAAACTGGTTTTGAAAATCACTTGGTTTTTTATCAAGAAAACGCCCCAACCAAAACACAGCTTTTTCGTACTCCCCGTTATTATAAAGACTTTGACCATAATATTTACAAGTAAAAAGTGTTGAGTCGCCAAGTTGGGCAACTTTTTTAAAACCATTTACAGCATCAAGGTAATTGCCACCAATGGCATAAATATATGCCTTATGCTTAAGTAGATAAATATTTTGCGGAAAACGGGTTAAAAAAGAATCAACAACTAAAGTGGCATACTCATAATATTTTTGGTTTATCAATTCGGTTATCAAATGTTTTCCCGATTCTAAATCCTGAGGATTTAACTCAATAGCTTTTTCGTAATAAGTAACTGCCTTAGTTTTTAACCCACTTTTTTTGCAACAGTAAGCCAACTGCGAATAAAAATAACCATTTGCAGTATCAAGCTTAACCAGTCCCAAAAACAATTTTATGGCATTTTCATACTCTTTTTGGCTTTTATAAACTTTTGCCAATTTTGCTTTTGCAGGAATATGCAATGAGTCAATAAACAATAACTTTTTATATGTATTAACCGCATTATTGCTATTACCAGCCAATTCATACACATTGCCAAGTAAAAACAATGCAGTGGCCTTATCGCCGGTAAAAGCAACAGCTTTTTCAAATGAATTTACAGCCTCGCTAAATTTGTATAGCGCTTGTTCCGACAATCCCTTGTAGTACCATGCCTCAAAATTTGTACTATCAATGGCTATGGTTTTATTTGCTAAATTAATAACCTCAGCATATTTTGCGTTATTATACAGTGTGGCATAATCAGTTTGTTTGCTGTTTGCTTTTAATATTATTGATGCAAAACCTAATAGCAATATAAATATCAGTTTTTTATGCATGATTTTTTATTTTTAGATGCGGAATATTGATTACATTAAATTAGGGTATCAAAAAATTACAACATATAACATTGCTAATAAAAAAAATAGCAACTCTATTTTGTGTGATTAAATATTCAACAGTAGATTTTCTTTGCAAAACTCAGCGTATTCTTGTTGGTTATTTGCAAAACAGCTATTACACAAAGTTGCATAAAAAACCGCAAAACTAAATAAAGCCTACTCCGCAATAAAGCAGAATAGGCTATGTAAAAAGTATTTTTCTCAATACCCATATACTGATTAATAATATGAATATATTAATTCAATGCAAATTTTATTGGAACTGTATAAGAAACCTTTACGTTTTTACCACGTTGCTTACCTGATTTCCATTTTGGTAATGATGAAACTACTCTTACTGCTTCTTTTTCAATAGCCTCATAGTTTTTGCCTGCTCTATGAAATACCTCTGTATATGAATCAGTTTTCTTACCATTTTTATCAAATATAGGTACTTTGGTTTTCAAAAACTTAACCTGCTCAATTTCACCTTGTTCATTTACAACAAACTGTACATATACTGTACCTTCCGTCTCTGTTTTCTTTGCTTCTTCAGGATACTTAGTGTTTTTAGCAAAAAAATCCATTATTGCCAAATCACCTCCAGGAAATTCAGGCATTTCTTCAACTATAAAAAATACTTGATCAGAATGTTTTACATTGTTTGAATCTGATAAAACACTAGCAATTAACACATTTTTATTTTCGATTACTTTTTTTCCAGTATTTGCTAAAGTATTATTAGTATTAAAACTAAAAACCAATACTAATGCTAATACAATAGGCATAACAAGTAGTAATCTAACTTTTGCCACTTTTGACGATTTTATTTTTGTTAACATAATTAACCTCCTTTTTATTAATGAATAATTAAATGAATTTGCAACGGTAAGAGTTTTTAAGCCTGTTGCCTGTTCAAACAACAGTTTTTTATACTCTACCTCTGCAATACCCGACCTTATGGCGCCTTCATCAGCTAAAAACTCATGGAGCTCTTTAGCTGAAGCCCGGTATTTATAGACAATTGGATTAAACCAGAAAAAGACAATCAGCAATTCATAAAACAGGCAATCATACGTATGTTGTTGACGTAAATGCACACTTTCGTGAGCAATTATATCATTCAATTGGTTTTGTGAATAGTTATTCGGGTTAATATAAATTTTATTAAAAAAAGAAAACGGCACAACATCTGCCTCAATAAACCTAACATCTTTTGATATTTCTCCTCCAAAATTTTGATGTGATATTTTATCAATCCTTGTTACCTTAATCATATTTACAATAAGCAAACCAAGCATTACTACAACACCTACGGCATAAACAATAAAAATCCATTGCCATGTTGTAATGGTGTTAATAAGCGATTTTTCATATCCGTTTGCAGTAACACTTACCACATCTAACAAATTGTAAACCATTACAGTTGTTGTACTACTGCTTGGCAGCGAAAAATTAATCCATGGTATTAAAAGGCTAAATCCTGCTGTTAACAGCAGATAAAATCTGTTTTCTCTAAAAAAAGTCTCCTTTTTTAACCAAAAAACAAAAACCACATAAAACAGAACCAATGCAACTGAGGTTTCAAACAAGGCTATTATTAACTTATCCATTTTGCTCCTCCTTTTTTTTGGTTATCTGTAAATCAATTAGCTTTTTCATCTCTTCCATCTCTTGTAATGTAAGCGACTCCTCTTTAGTAAAAAAAGATACCATTTGTTTATACGAATTACTGAAATAACTACCCACAAAACTTTTTAAATAAAACTTTGAATACTCTTTTTTTGAAATTAACGGGTAATACCTAAAAGTTTTTCCAAAAGCCTCATGTCCAACAAACTCCTTTTTTTCTAAAATACGAATAATGGTTGATACCGTATTATACGCAGGTTTAGGTTCAGGAAATTTTTCAATTATCTCTTTTACAAATGCTTTATCAAGATTCCAAAGCACATGCATTATTTGATCTTCAGCTTTTGTTAATTCCTTCATTGTACAAAAAAATCAATTTATAGTTTTCCAATTGTCTGACACAAACATATAACTAATTTTTTAGTTATACAACTAATTTTTTAGTTATTCCTATTTAAAACGTTATTGATAGTCATCGGATGACTATCGGATATTAGGTATTATACCAGTATTTTTGATTTTAAAATAGTATTACAGCACCAAACTACTGCAAATAAAGAATTTTCTCAAAATAACTACGGCTATTTCAGAGAGTCGAATTATTGCGCTCCACTTTATTTATCCTCAATTTTTATAATGATAAAAAAATTATATTATTTTTGTTTTATTGTATAACAAAAAAACCTATTATGAAATTTACAACAACTATTCTATTGTTAGCTTTATCATTAAGCTTATTAGCACAAAACAATGAGGAAACTCAAGTACTAACCAATAAAAAAGGAGTACCTATTTTACCTATAAAAGGCGATTGGGCACTTGGTATATCGGCACAACCTTTTTTGGAGTATGCAGGTAACCTGTTAACATCGGGTTTTAACCCCGCACCGGTTTTTACGTCAAGCAATCCCGGCTATTTGTTTGCAAAATACTATATTTCAGACAATACTGCTATTCGCGGCAACCTATCAATTGGCTTAACAAGCAATACCCAAAAATATGAGAACCTTGTTGACAATAACCTTATTGACAAATATAAAGAATCAGCATTCTCCATGGGCATTTCACTTGGTATTGAAAAATACAAAAACTTTAAAAACAGGCTCAGGGGTTATTATGGTGTTGATGCAGGCATTGATAAAAGGGCATATCGTGGACTATCCAGTTCTGGACAATTTGTACACGGTAAATACACCTTTTATGATGCAGAAAATAAAGATAATGATTATCAAGAGGTAGGAGGGAATACTTATACTATTGCAGCACATGCATTTATAGGAGTTGAGTATTTCTTTGCCCCAAAAATATCAATATCAGGAGAGTTTGGAGCAGGTGCTTATGGAGCATTTTTAACCAAAAGAGAATATATACCCCAAACAGGAGATAATGTATTATTAGATGCCGGAAACTCAAGTTTTGGTTTTGCCACAAACACAACCAGTATGTTAAACATATTTTTCTACTTTTAGTATAACCTAAAAATCTAAAATGAAAATCTATTACAGTTCCGTATTGCACAATACTGCTACAAATGCTCACTTCAAAGTTTTTCATCGTAACAATGGCTACGCTTGCAAAACTTTTTGATGCGCTTTGCAGCATTAATGCACACTACGAAACTTCATAACGATCCCATTTTAGATATTTAGGTATAATTTGTTTTGTGTTTGTTATCTTTGCCCAAAATGGCAAACACAAACTTTTTACATAAATACCAAACTACAAATTGGCTCCCTACAACAGTAAAAGAGGCAAAAACACGTGGTTGGGACGAGCTTGATGTGGTTTTATTCTCCGGCGATGCCTATGTTGACCACCCTGCATTTGGTCCTGCCGTTATAAGTCGTGTATTAGAAAGCCTCGGACTAAAAGTAGCCATTGTACCCCAGCCAAACTGGCAAGATGACTTACGCGATTTTAAGAAATTTGGCAAGCCGCGCCTTTTCTTTGGAGTTACAGCAGGCAGCATGGACAGTATGGTAAACCACTATACTGCCAACAAACGGTTACGCTCAAACGATGCATATACTCCCGGCGGTAAAGCAGGATTTCGTCCCGATTATGCAGTTACCGTTTATACCAATATTCTTAAAAAGTTGTATCCCAATACACCTGTAATAATTGGCGGTATTGAAGCATCGCTAAGGCGATTAACACATTACGATTATTGGGCAGATAAACTTATGCCCCCCATTTTATGCACAGCAAAAGCCGATATGTTAATTTATGGACTGGGCGAAAAACCCATAAAAGATATTGTGGATTTACTTCAAAAGGGCGTTACAATTGATAAAATACAAACCATTTCGCAAACTGCATTTTTAATACCAAAAAGCAAAAAGCCTGCTACACGTAAAAACTGGAATACACAAGTTTTGTCATCATACAATAGTTGTTTGGCAAACAAAAAAAAACATGCCCACAATTTTAAGGTTATTGAAGAAGAATCAAACAAATACAAATCGGACAGAATAGTACAAGAATGTGATGACTATTTGGTTGTGGTTAACCCATCAAACCCACCTATGCCCGAAAAAGAGATAGATGCAATATATGATTTGCCTTTTACACGGCTGCCACACCCCAAATACCACAACAAACCTACAATTCCGGCCTATGAGATGATTCGCCACTCGGTAAATATACACCGCGGTTGCTTTGGCGGATGCAGCTTTTGCACCATTTCGGCACATCAAGGTAAATTTGTAAGTAGCCGTAGCAAAAAGTCTATTTTAAAAGAGGTTGAACAGGTAACAAAAATGCCAGATTATAAAGGGTATATTTCTGACATTGGCGGACCATCTGCCAATATGTGGAAATTAAAAGGCAAAATCAATAAAGTATGCGATACCTGCAAACGCCCATCGTGCCTCTTTCCTAAAATATGTCCAAACCTTGATACCGACCACTCGCAAATGATAGAATTATATAAAGAGATTAGAAAAAATCCAAAAATCAAAAAAGCATTTATTGGCAGCGGGATACGATACGATTTTTTAGACAATGATGAGATAAAACGCTCAAACTTTAAAGAATATATTACTGAGGTTATTAAGCACCACGTATCGGGCAGGTTAAAAGTTGCACCCGAGCATACATCAACAAAAGTTTTAAACCTAATGCGTAAACCCGAATTTAACCTTTTTAAAAAACTAAAAACCATTTTTGACGACGTTAATAAAAACAATGGGCTCAACCAACAGCTTATACCCTACTTTATATCAAGCCACCCCGAATGTTATGAAGATGATATGGCCGATGTTGCTATTAAAACCAAACAGCTAAACTTTAAATTGGAGCAGGTGCAAGACCTTACCCCTACCCCCATGACTTTGGCAACCGTAATTTATTACACAGGCATTGACCCATATACTGGAAAAAAAATATTTACAGCAAAATCGCAAAAAGAGAAACAAAATCAAAAACAATTCTTTTTTTGGTATAAACCACAAGAAAAAAAGAAAATTAAGCACAGGCTTACCGAAATAAACCGTATAGACTTAATAAATGAGCTATTTGCAGAACAAAACCCTAACCTTAATAATACATGAATTTTTATCAAAACTATATAATTATCTGTAATTGTGCTATTTAAAAGAATGTGTTTAAAATATTAATTTTTCATAAAAATTCACCAAAGGCAAATAAATTTTGCTTTACTCAGCGCCCGCCTGAACTATTCGGGCAGGTTGCAAACTGTTCGCAGTACAAGCGTACAGCTTCATAGTTAGACGCCTTGAATAAAATAAAATTTAATTTGTGCATAATGCAGGCTAAACAAAAAACAAAAAATAATGGAAAATAAAATAATAGGTATAACAATTTTAATATTTACGTACAGCCTTTTTTCGTGGGCATTAGGCAGGTTTATCAATAAACGAAAAAGCAAAAAAACCTCCGAATTCCAAAACTTTTTATCAGGGGCTTGGATAATAGGACTTGT
>CBDUWQ010000089.1:0-14789 GCA_965370965.1 uncultured Bacteroidales bacterium | reverse complement strand
TTCAAAAAAACTAAAAAAAGTGTTTTTTGATGGTTTATGAATTATTCAGGTTAGGGTTTACTCAAAAATAACTTCCTTTTTTTTTAAATATCTTTTGCACATATATAAAATTAAAAATGCTCAGCGTAACCACTGCTTTCGAAGCAAGTTCGGAACAAGTTATGCTTACGTTTTTATACTTCATCTATGCACAAAATCTTATTCCTAAACTCTCCGGACTTATTTGTGAGCAAACCTTAATTGAGCGACGTAAGCAAAGTGAAAAAGCGTTTTACTTAGATACAACCCTGACATAGGATTTATTACATAATAATAGTTATATTTTGTAAATGGAAGCATTATATTTGATTGATATTTAGGTATATATACAGCATGTGCTTGTTACGGTCTGTAAATACAGGTATTTAAACATATTTTATTACATTTTTGCTTATTGATTTGTAAATAGCTTGTTTTTATGATATACTTTTTTAACCGTTGGGTTCGCTGAGGTACGCTGAGAGTTTTGTTTATTTTGCTCTGCGTCCCTCTGCCTCTCTGCGGTTAGTTTTTATTTAACAACAGTGCTGCGTTTATTGTTTTTAACCGCTGAGGTACGCTCAGATTTTTGTTTATTTTTCTCTGCGTCTCTGCGATTTATTTTTTATTGAATATGAAAAGAGTCTTTTTTTTGCAAATTAGTGTAATTCATTAACTATTTCTTTTTTGTTTTATTTAGTGCTTGTAAAAAAATAACCTATACATCTTTACTTGTTCTTTTGCTTATTTTCATCTTTATAAAAGATTTAAATAAACTGTGGCTATTCGCATCTTTTATGTCTTGAAAACAAACAAAATAACTTCGCCTATATTGTAAACCTTATTTCTTAACAAGCACTTAGTTGTATTTGCCCTTAAGTTCAATTAGTAAATGCAACTTATAGGAGTATTTCAATAAATAATTTTTAGCTTTGCATCTTGTTAAATATTAAGTAATGATGCAACATAAAATTTTAATTTACAATACACTTACGCGTAAAAAACAAGAGTTTATTCCAATAAACAAAGGTAAGCTTGGTTTATATGTTTGCGGGCCTACTGTTTATGGCGATGCTCACCTCGGACATGCACGTCCGGCAATTACATTTGATATTGTTTTTAGGTATTTTGAGCATATTGGTTATAAAGTGCGTTATGTGCGCAATATAACAGATGTTGGCCACCTTACCAACGAAGAGGCCGGAGAAGGAGAAGACAAAATTTTGAAAAAAGCACGGCTTGAACAGATGGAGCCAATGGAGGTAGTACACCAATTTACCGAGAGCTACCATGAAAATATGCGTGCATTAAATACAAAAACCCCAAGTATTGAACCCAGAGCATCGGGTCATATTATTGAGCAACAAGAAATGGTTAAAAAAATTCTTAAACAGGGGTATGCTTACGAATCAAAAGGCTCGGTATATTTTGATGTGTTAAAATATAATGAAAAATACCCTTACGGAATTCTTTCGGGAAGGAAAATTGAAGATATGCTTGAAAATACCCGTACCCTTGACGGACAATCGGAAAAACGCAATAATTATGATTTTGCCCTTTGGAAAAAAGCAAGCCCCGAGCATTTAATGCGCTGGACAAGCGAATGGAGCGAAGGTTTTCCGGGTTGGCATATGGAATGTTCAGCCATGAGCACAAAATATTTGGGCGAAAAATTTGACATACACGGTGGAGGAATGGATTTAATATTTCCGCACCACGAAGCTGAAATTGCCCAGTCAACTGCCGCACTAGGTCACAACTCGGTGCAATATTGGATGCACAACAATATGATTACCATTAATGGTCAAAAAATGGGGAAATCATTGGGCAACTTTATTACACTTAACGATCTATTTATCGGTAACCATAAACTTTTAGAAAAAGCTTACAGCCCAATGACTATCCGGTTTTTTATTTTGCAGGCACACTACCGCGGAACAATTGACTTTAGCAACGGAGCATTAAAAGCTGCCAAAAAAGGTTTTGACAGGCTTATGAACGGTATTGATGCCATTGACAAAATAAAAGCAGAAAATAAATCAACTTTTAATATTGATGACCTAATTGATAAATGCTATACTGCTATTAACGACGATTTTAATACCCCCGTACTATTAGCAACTATGTTTGATGGAGTAAAAACAATAAACTCAATTATTGCAGGTAACGAAAGTATTAATGAAGCAGACTTAAAAAAACTACACAAGTTATACACCAATTTTACATTTGAAATATTGGGGCTAATGCCTGAAAACAAACAAAAAGACAATAATGACAACCTATCGTCGGAGTTAATTAAAATGATGCTTACAATGCGTGTTGAGGCAAAGGTCAATAAAGATTGGGCTACTGCCGATAAAATACGCAACGAATTAACCAATTTGGGCATTATTATAAAAGATACTAAAGACGGTTTTGAGTGGGAAACAAAATAACTTTAATAGATAAAACACACATTAACAGGCATTTTTAATACACATATGAGATAATAAAAAAAACTCTGTGTGCTCTGTGCTCTTTGTGGTGAGTAAATTTTATACAAATGGAAAAAATAAGAAGGACTAAAATAAAAGATGTTCTGAAATCAACCGATTTTAGTACAAAAGTATGTGTAAAAGGTTGGGTACGTACAAAGCGCGGGAGTAAAAATGTAGCATTTATTGCACTTAATGATGGTTCTGTAATCCATAACATTCAAATAGTTGCCGACCGTGAAAAAATTGACAATTCAATATTAGACAGAATACAAACCGGCGCATCACTATCAGTTATTGGAGAATTGACCGAAAGCCAGGGAGCAGGACAAAACGTTGAGATTATAGCCCAAACCGTTGAAGTGCTTGGCGAGGCAAACCCCGATGAATACCCTTTGCAGCCAAAAAAACACACAATGGAGTTTTTGCGCGAAAAAGCACACCTGCGCTTTCGTACAAATACGTTTAGTGCTGTTTTTCGCATACGCCATGCAATGGCTTTTGCTATTCATAAATTTTTTAACGATAAAGGATTTTATTGCCTGCACTCGCCAATTATTACAGGCTCCGATGCCGAAGGTGCAGGCGAAATGTTTCAGGTAACAACGCTTGATTTAAAAAATCCCCCAAAAACCAATGATGGTAACATTGATTATAGCAAAGATTTTTTTGGTAAAATTACAAACCTTACCGTTTCAGGTCAGTTAGAGGGCGAATTGGCAGCCCTTGCCCTTGGCGAGGTTTATACCTTTGGCCCAACATTTCGTGCCGAAAACTCAAACACATCGCGCCACCTGTCAGAATTTTGGATGATTGAACCCGAAATGGCTTTTTACGACATAACCGATAATATGGATTTGGCAGAAGATATGCTAAAATACGTTGTGCAATACGCACTTAATAATTGCCATGCCGATTTAGAATTTTTGCAAAAACGTTTGCTCGATGAAGAAAAAAATAAACCTCAAAATGAACGTTCGGATATGCCGCTTATTGAAAAATTAGAGTTTGTGGTTAACGACGATTTTATACGACTTACTTATACCGAGGCTATTGAGGTTTTAATGAACTCAAAGCCTGCCAAAAAAAAGAAATTCCAGTATCCGGTTAAGTGGGGTATCGATTTACAGAGTGAGCACGAACGCTATCTCGTTGAAAAACACTATAAAAAACCTGTTATTTTAATTGATTACCCAAAAGACATTAAAGCCTTTTACATGAAACAGAACGATGATGGCAAAACCGTTCGTGCAATGGATGTGCTGTTTCCGGGAATTGGCGAAATTATTGGTGGCTCGCAGCGCGAGGAAAGCTACGAAAAACTAAAAACCCGCATGGACGAAATGGGTATTCCTGAAAAAGATATGTGGTGGTTTATGGAAACCCGCAAATTTGGTACCGTACCACATAGCGGCTACGGACTTGGTTTTGAGCGTATGATGCTGTTTATTACAGGTATGGGCAACATTCGCGATGTAATTCCTTTTCCGCGTACACCAAACAACGCAGAATTTTAAACAAAATTAGCTGTTTTGTGTATTGATAATACTTGTAGGTATCCTCTAAAAATTAATTTGAAACAATTATTAGAGGTTACCTTTATTAAACTATAAAAAATGCTTTTTGATATAGATAAAATACGTGAAGATTTTCCGATACTAAAAGAGAAAATATATAATAAACCCCTTGTTTATTTTGATAATGCCGCTACAACACAAAAACCAAAAGCGGTGCTCAATAAAATAATGGAGGTTTATACAAAGTATAATTCAAACATACACCGTGGTGTGCATTTTTTGAGCAACAAAGCCACCCAACAGACTGAAGATGCACGCAAAACAGTACAAACATTTATTAATGCCAACCAAAGCTGCGAAATAATTTTTACACGAGGGGCAACCGAAGCTATTAACCTAATAGCACACTCGTTTGGTGAGCTTTTTATTAAAGAGGGTGATGAAATTATTGTGTCGGAACTGGAGCACCATTCAAACCTTGTACCATGGCAAATAATTGCCAAAAAATATAATGCCAAAGTGGTTAAATGGCCATTTACCGATGCCGGCGAATTGGAACTCGACACTTTAAAACAGCTAATTAATAATAAAACAAAGTTAATTGCTGTTAACCATGTCTCAAACTCATTAGGTACTATTAATCCTGTAAAAGAAATTATTGAAATTGCCCACAAAACCAATATAAAAATATTAATAGATGGAGCGCAAGCCGTGCAACACATTAAGGTAGATGTAAAAGCACTTGATTGTGATTTTTATGTTTTTTCAGGACACAAAATATATGCCCCAACAGGAATAGGGGTTTTATACGGAAAAGAAAATTTATTGAACGAACTGCCACCCTATCAGGGAGGTGGTGAAATGATTGAAACCGTATCGTTTGAAAAAACCACCTACAATAAGCTACCATATAAATTTGAGGCCGGTACACCCAATTATGCTGGCACAATTGCCCTTGCCGAGGCTATAAATTATATTACAGAAATTGGGATAGAGAATATTGCTAATTACGAAACCGAGCTGTTAAAATATGGCGAAGATAAGCTAAAAGCAATTCCCGGACTTGAAATTATTGGAACTGCACAAAACAAAACCAGCGTTATTTCATTTAATATTAAAGGTTTACACTCATTTGATGTTGGTACAATATTAGATAAAATGGGTATTGCCGTACGAACCGGAACACATTGCACCGAACCGGTTATGACCCATTACGGAATAACAGGGACAGTACGTGCAAGTTTTGCTTTTTACAATACAAAACAAGAGATTGATAAGTTATTTGAGGGGCTGCTTAAAGTAGTTAAAATGTTTGCATAATGCTTGCCCGAAAACTCAGTCTTTGATAAGAAAACGCCAAGAATGAGGCTTTCGCAGTTTTGATTATCAGGAGTTTACTATTGTAAATGACTAAAATCAAAACAAGAGTAACGAAATTATTGGTGTTTTCTTTCAAAGACTACTTAATATTATGAGTGAATTAAACAAAAGACAAGACGAAATAATTGAGGAGTTCAGCATATTTGACGACTGGATGGACAAATACTCATACTTAATTGATATTGGCAAAGAGCTTGATATGCTTGCCGATGATAAAAAAACCGAACAGTCATTAATAAAAGGTTGCCAAAGTAAAGTTTGGTTAAATGCACAACTTGAAAACGGTAAAGTTATTTTTAAAGCCGATAGCGATGCTATTATTACACGAGGTATAGTTGCCCTGCTAATACGTATAATGTCGGGGTTAAAACCAAATGAAATAATGAATGCCGATTTGTATTTTATAGACAAAATAGGCTTGCAAGAAAATTTGTCTCCAACACGGTCAAACGGATTGGTGTCAATGGTTAAACAGATGAAAATGTATGGGCTGGCTTACCATACAAAATTAAATGGGTAATAAAATATATTCGTGATAATTCGTGTAATTCGTGGGCAATAAATATATTATAATTAGTGCATGCGTAGCAATTTTTAAACAGAGATGAAAAAAGAACTAGAAGACATATTGGTTGCTGAACTAAAAACCATTTACGACCCCGAAATACCAGTAAACATTTACGATTTAGGGTTAATATACAACCTTAAAGAAGATAACGGAATACTTGAAATTGAAATGACATTAACCGCCCCGGGCTGCCCCGTTGCCGATGATATTGTAGCCGATATTAAACAAAAAATGGAATTAGTAAACGAAATTAAAGAAGCCAAAATCAATCTGGTTTTTGACCCACCGTGGAGCATGGAGATGATGACTGAAGAAGCTAAATTGGAGTTAGGGATGTTGTAACATCTTAATAGTTTTTTCAAATAGCTCACTAAATAATAACTTTTTTACCGTTTTTAGCCCCCCTTATTATTCAAAAAATATTATAATTGACTTGCATTCAATTCTTTTGTAATTTGCATAGTTCAATATAGTGTAACTATCTTTCAACTGTTTATCAAAACATGTATTCATTTGTACTAACCAAAATTAATAAATCATGAAAAATTTATGCTTAATGCTAATTGTGTTTTGTTGTTTGGGTGTAACCCAAAGTGTTAAAGGTCAAACTTATTATCCCGAAAGTGAATTTAAATATTTTAATGGATACATTGTTAACTTAAATAATGACACTATCAATGGTAAAATCCGTTACCATAATTACTTAAAAATGCAGGATAGGGTATATTTTAAAAATACCGATAATGTAATGTCAGTCTATAGTCCAACTGATTTAATAGGATTCGGTTATTCTAGCGAATCTTACTATTGGCTTTCGACTACACATACCATTTTAAAAACAAGCGATGGAAAAGACCGCTTTGTAATAATTGAAGAAATAGGTGGAGTAAGCTACTACAAATATTATAAAAAAGACGACACTAAGGATATTGGATATAGTGATGTTGTTTTACTTATTAAGCCGGGCGAAAAGCCCACTTCACAACAAAAATTCTTTTTTGGCTTTAAAAAGAATTTTAGCAAATACCTTTCTGATAATGAGGAGATAGCAAAAAAAATTGCCAATAAAGAAAAAGGATATAAAATGCTTTCACAAACAAAAATAATTAGAGAATATAATGCGTGGTATCTTAAAACCCACCCTGATTTTACTGTGATTAAAGTAAAAAAATAAACAAAATACACTATCTCCAATATCCGCAAAATATTGCAAGCAAGGGCGTGGTTTTATAACAAAAAATGAAACGAACTGCACAAAAAAGCAAAGTAGGCTATATATTTTACTGTCTGCCACATCCTCGCTTTGCGGATATAAAGGCTAAATCAATGTTTAATCATACTTAAAAAGTGGCTTTGTTGAACACCCTGCAATAATGATATTGTAGCAGTTTGCTACTTCCTAACAACCCTTATTTTCATAATAACATCCTGAATAGGTCTGTTGTTTTTCCCGGTTTTAACCTGAGCTATGCTGTCTATAACGTTTAGTCCCTCAACTACTTCTCCAAAAACCGTATAGCTTTTATCAAGATGCGGTGTGCCGCCTATGGTAGTATAAACTTGTTTTTGCTCATTGGTAAAATAAAACATATCTGTACTATCAAATTTTGATACAATTGCCATAATTTCATTATTAAGCTCTTTAAATGCTTTAGCATTATTTAATGAATCTAAATGCATTTTTATGGCTGTATTTTCTGGTTTGCTTATATGTTCAGATAACATTTTTTGCTTTTGGCGGGCATTTATTTTCTCCTCCATTTGTGTAAGTTGTTCTAATATAAAAACAGTTCCCTGAACAATATAAAACTGGCTACCCGACGATTTTTTTTCGGGATTAACCCCGTCGCCTTCGCGTGCAGCAGCCAACACCCCTTTTTTATGAAATAAACTTGGTACAAACTCAGCATCAATTTCATAGCCGGGACCACCGTTCCCAAGTTCTTTTTCAGGCTTAGCCCCTTTCGAGTCGGGGTCGCCACCTTGAATCATAAAATCTTTTATTACCCTATGAAACAGCAAACTATCATAAAATCCCTCTTTTGTCAGCTTTATAAAATTGTCGCGGTGTAAAGATGTTTCATTGTATAACCTAATTTTCATCTCGCCGTATTGGGTTTCAACCACAACAAATTTACTTTTCTCTTTTTTGCCCTTTTGTGCATTGGCATTACATCCTAAAAAGGATATTAAAACAAGTACTATTGCTATGTTTTTCATAAAAATAAAATTTAGTTAAAAACAGATTATCAATGATTAGAGGTAAGCTTTAACCCAACTATTGATAGAACCAGCAAACCTAAAAATAATATACGTGCAATTGTTACCGGATCTTTGAAATAAAATATTCCAATAATTGCGGCACCTGTCGCTCCTATTCCTGTCCAAATAGCATATGCGGTTCCTACGGGTATTGTGCTTAAAGATTTGTCAAGAAAATAGAAACTACCTATTAAACAGATGATAAAAACTATATTCAGAGGACTACTTCTATTGTCGTGTGTAAGTTTAAGAGTAGTTACAAATCCAATTTCAAGCAATCCTGCTACCATAAGATATATCCAACCAATATTCATTCTATTTTTTCACTTTATTTAAAAAAATACTAACTTCTTCAGCTTTTTGCTTTACACTAACTATCAATATTTAAACAAAAATATAATATTTTGTTAAGCTTGCAAATAATAGTAATTTTTCACAAACAACAAGTTAGCATTATAAGCAATAAAGTTTTATGTTGCATGCAGTAAAAATATATTTTGTAACTTGTTGTACAACCACAATAGTTACTGCTATTTTATTACTATTTTTATCAACAATAAAATTATGACAATGAGCAAAATCATAAATTTCAAAATAATATTAGCTGTTGTTTTACTTTCATTGACATCAAATACTCTTTTAGGACAAGAGTCCTATTCACTATATCAAAACCACACATTTCGACATTTCGACAGGTATGTTTATCATGCCGATAATCGTTTTCACACCTCGGTAAAACCATTTTTAAACCGGCAGGTTGATTCCATTGTTTCCCTTGATACTTTATACAATATTCCTACAAAAAATTTATTTGAGGAATTATTATTTAATCGCAGATTAATTATTTATGACAAAAATAATTTTGCTTTTTCAATAGACCCCTTTATTAATTTTGAATTGGGTGCTGATAAAAATTATGATGAAAACAGTTGGATTAGTACCCGTGGATTTTTAATTAATGCATCAATAGGCAAAAATTTCTCATTATCTACAAGGTTTGTCGAAAACCAAGCAAAATTTAATGATTATAGGCGCGGTTTGGTTAATAAGCATGGTGTAATACCCGGGCAAGGCAATCCCAAAAATTTTGAAGGGGCTTATGATTATGCCTTTTCCGAAGCTTATATCGCATATCAGGCAGGCAAATATTTTAACTTCCAATTTGGGCATGGCAAAAACTTTATTGGCGATGGCTACCGTTCTATGTTATTGTCTGATCATGCCTTTTCGTACCCATTTTTTAAAATCACTACCGATATTTGGAATATTAAGTATATGAACCTTTGGATGCAATTTCAAGATTTTACCCAAAAACACCCATATGGCACAGCTTACGATAAAAAATGGGGTTCATTTCATTATTTAGACTGGAGTGTAACACCATGGTTGAATATAGGTTTTTTTGAGGCAATTATTTGGCAAAATGCCGATAGCACAGGCTATAGGGGTTTTGATATTAACTATGCAAACCCCGTAATATTTTTTCGCCCTGTTGAATTCTCTGTTGGCTCACCCGACAATGTGCTGCTTGGTTTTAACGGAAAACTTACCTTGTTTAAAAAGCAGATATTTTATGGGCAGTTAATAATTGATGAGTTTAAAATAAGTGAAATGCTTGATTTTAAAAAAGGCTTTTGGGGTAATAAATTTGCAATACAGGCAGGATATAAAACTTATAATGTACTTAAAATAAAACATCTCGATATTCAAACCGAGTTTAATTATGTGCGCCCGTATATGTATTCTCATATAAGTTCACTAAAAAATTACGCCCACTATAATGTATCATTAGCACATCCGCTAGGCTCTAATTTTTGGGAGTCGGTTTCATTTTTACGCTATAATTATAAGCGCCTGTTTTTTGAGGGGCGATACTCATATGCCAAACATGGTACCGATAGTGCCGGATTGAATTACGGAAACGATATTTTTAAACCGTATGAGACTAGAGTTAACGAATATGGCAATTATATGGGACAAACAGAGCCTGTAAACTTGCAATATACCTCATTAATGGTTGCTTTTTTGGTAAATCCCCAAACCAACCTTAATATTTATGTTAATTATACAGTACGTTCAGAATCATCAGCAACAATAAATAAAAACCAAAGCCTAATTACCTTTGGTATAAGAACTTCGTTGCAAAATTTTTATTATGATTATTAATTGACAAAATCCAAAAATATTCAGTTGCAAAATATTAAGGGTTTACTAAAAAAGTATAATATTATTTTGTTAGTTCTTGAAAAACCTCCTCCAACGATTTCTCTTTTTTTTGCATCGACAGTATAGATATGCCTTTGCTTACCGAAAACTTAAAAATATCTTCGCGTATATCTTTTTTAGCAGAACTTTCAATTATCCAGTGGTTTTTTTTAATGCGTTTTACATTTGATATGCCTTTAGTATCTAATAACTCATTTGATTTTGGGTCGGTATTAAACTCAACCAAAATCACTTGATTAATTGTTTTAACCTGTTTTTGAATGTTTTGTGTGTTATCGTTGGCAACAATCTCCCCTTTGTTTATTATAATAATTTTATCGCATATAGCCTCAACCTCTTGCATTATATGAGTGCTAAGCATAATGGTTTTTTCTTTTCCAATTTCTGAAATAAGATTTCTTATCTCAATAATTTGATTGGGGTCAAGTCCCGAGGTGGGTTCATCAAGTATTAAAACCTTAGGATTATGAATTAAAGCTTGGGCTAACCCTACACGTTGCCGGTATCCTTTTGATAGGGCTCCTATTTTTTTATGCTTTTCGATTTCGATCCCGGTTTGAGCAATTATATCAACAACCTTTTGCTTTTTATTTTTTAACTTATAAATACTTGCCACAAACTCCAAATACTCTTTCACGTACATATCATGGTATAGAGGGTTGTTTTCGGGCAGATACCCAATTAGTTTTCGCACCTCCATTGAATTACCTGCAATATTAAAACCTTCAACAAAAACTTCGCCATTTGTGGGAGGAATAAAACTGGTAATAATTTTCATCATGGTTGACTTACCTGCACCATTTGGTCCTAAAAAACCAACCACCTCGCCTGTTTTAATCTCAAACGAAATATTGTTTAAAGCCTTTTGTTTGCCGTATAGCTTTGTTATATTTTTTACCTCAATTGACATGATTATCTGTTTTTAAGAGAGCAAATCTATAAAATTTATTAACAATGTTCATAATATAAGTGAATCCGGTAGAATGCAAAAAAGGCTGCCTACAAATAGACAGCCTTTTTAATATAATAAGTTTTATATCAGTAAATTGTTACTCTTTAACAATTCTATCTGAACGTACTAATCCGTTTTCGGTAACAAATGTTACTATATATACCCCTTTTCTTAGTTCGTTGGTATTAATAGTCATGTTAATTGAGTTAACACTTTCAGAAATAATGGTTTGCCCCAAAATATTGCTAACAGTTATTTGACTAACACCTTCAAGATTATTAAGGTATAAACTTCCGTTTACAGGATTTGGATAAATTGAAACCGCTTGTAACGATTTTGTAGGTATTCCAATTCCAATGCTAACCATTGGGAATATTCCCGCATCAATCATCATGTCAGTCCATGCTGTTCCAACTGTTTTCCAATCACCGGTACTCCATTGTTCCCAAAGGTTTAAATCTTCAGTATCGCCATTTGTAGTAGTAATTAAACCAAAGCCTGCAGTAAGGGTACTACTCCATTCAACTCCAACAACAAAGTCGCCCGATACTTCTGCAGGAGTGTCAAAAATAACAGAGTACATAAAGTCTCCTGTTTCAAAAGGAGTTGTAGTGGTTACCTGTGCAAAAGGAACTACTTGGCTGCTTAAAACAGTTGTAGGCACTTCATCAAAATCCCTTACTGTAAAAGTTAAATCTCCTTCATCAATTCCATTAGCACCTACCCAAATCTGTACACCATGAATGAAATAAGTTTCATCACCTGTGTTATATTGCTGGGCTTTAGCCATATCACCATAGTCATTGGTGCCAACAACAAAACCAGTTGTTGCAGTATACAAAGTTGGTGTACCTGTTAAAAAACTTGCCGGCATAATAGTGTCGGTAATGTCTCCTTCGCCTTTAACTGAGTTTAGAAACTCTAAGCTAAATGTTTTTTCTGACTTTAGCGCAGTTTTTTGTGCAAAACCCACAAAAGTAAATGCACTCAATAGTAGTAGTAAAGTAATTTTTCTCATAATAAAATTGTTTTAATTAAAAATTTATAAATTTTTTTTATTGGGTTAAATATAAAAAACAAAAGTATATAAAATATTTTACATATTATCTTATTTCTTATAATAAAATTGGATTTAAGATTTACTAAATATATTATTAATCAGTTTAGTTTTTTAAATATCACTTATTAGATTAATAAACACTTTGTTAATACTGATTAGTTACAATATATTTAAGTGAGCAAATTTAAAAATATTATTAATAATTTTATATCGATCCCAAGTTAATAGAATAAAAAAAAGACTCCACATTTATAGACAGCCTTATCAGTATAATTAGTTTTATATCAGAAAATAATTATTCTTTAATTTTTTCTCTGCTATTACACATACAAAATGTTAGAAACTTTGCTTTATTTATCAGATATCACTATTTTTTCTTCAAATATTTTATCTCCATTTTTAATTTGTAAAATATATACATCAGGACTTAAATCATTTACATTTATTGTAATAATAGAACCTTTTGTTTTACTGTACTTTTTTAATGTCATAAACTTATCATACAATCTAACTTCTATGTTATCAATAATTGATTTATTATTAATTTTGCTTTTATCAATTTCAATTGTCAAAATGTCATTTACAGGGTTAGGGTATGCTTTATGCCCTCCTGTAACTTTTACAATGAAATATTTGAACTTAGAGCCACACTGATTAGTTAATGTCAAATCTACCGTACCTGTACCAGGTCTAGAGCCTGCCCAATATTTTGCAATAACAGGTCCACCAAGTATTCTTGTAATTGCATCACTTCTGCCCCAACCTGTATTTGTAATACCTTGTTGTGAAGTTTCTTTATATTGAATCTCTGCAATCCCCATCAATCTAGTGTCAAGTTCATAATCACCTTTTAGTGTAAAATTTGGTTTTCCTATCCAAATTGTTTTTTTAACGATTTTTCCATTAACATTTGCCTTTACCCAGCCTTTCCCACTTGTTGAACTACTTTTTGCTTTTACTCTGTAATTATTTGTTCCTTGTCCACCACTTACATAAGTAAGATTGCTGCTTTTTGCCCATTTAACCCCTGCTCCAGGCGGACGATTATGTAAGGTAAAAGTGCGGTTTGAGGTGCAGACTGTGTTTGTGCCGCTAATATGTGGAATAGTTCCCAATAGAGACAGATACCTTCCAGTTGTTGCAGGCATTGACGAATACTGCGGATGTTCTTGCTGCGTATCGTGATTTTTAGCATAATTAAATGCTTCAAGCATTGAAATAAAACCGTCATTATTTGCATCTGCATTGACAGTATTCCCTTCGGGTGTTTTACCTGCTATTGCGGAAATCCAATAGTATGTAAATTCACTATACATTAAATTTGGCATAGCATATGCACTTTCGTCATATCTACAAGAAGTTGCAATAACCCTATTGTTAGCTTGTAAATCATCAATAAATCCACCACTATGACATTGTACTAAACAAAAATTTATTTTTTGTGCGTTAATTTTATTTACTTCCGTTGCAAATTGGTCATCTCTCATTGTTTGTCCCCAAAGATAAATAAATGCATCTTGTCCGCTCACTTGCCCGCCGTGATCAGTAGTGTAAACAAAAAGGTTGTCATCAGCATTCAATAAACCTGATAGTGTATTAAATACATTTGTAATATTGGCTCGTGTTGCAGCAAATTGAATATCGTTATCGCCATCTCCGTCTAAATCCAAAGGAGATGAGTCATATCCGCCACTTATCAGATGCCTGTCGGCAGCAGGATTTGTTCCGTCTGACATAAGGACAAAAATATGGTCTTCTCTGTAACCGTAAACATTAATCAATGCTGAATAAATTGCAGAACAATGATTCCAATATCTTTCGTGATTATTATCCTTATTATACCCTCCATTTATAATTACAGCCCATTCATTATCAGTTGTTGTAAAATTTTTTGTGTGTTTTTCGAAATAAAATAACTTCCCTTTTTCTGTAACTGTTTTTTCTTTTACTACATTCATCATTTTCATATCAGGCGGATATTTCATGTTCACAGTTTTATACTTACCTGTATTAGTATTAACAAACACATATTTACAATCATGCCACCAACTCTGAAAAGGATGCTCATCAATAAATATCAGATAACTTTCGTAATCGGGTGCAATCAATGTTTTATACATTGTAGAAATTTCAGTCTTTTTTATAAGTGTTTGCTTAGAAATATAAACATTTACATCTTGTTTGGATGTTAATGTTTTTGCTATTTCTATTGCTTGCGCTTTTGTTGTTTTTTGTTGTTGAGCAAATGTTATATAATTTAAAACAACTAATGTCAATAAAATCTTAAATTCAACTAATAAATGCAACTTTTAGATTTGGGATAATACATTAC
>CBDUWQ010000088.1:0-14848 GCA_965370965.1 uncultured Bacteroidales bacterium | reverse complement strand
GTTTTAAACTCCTTGAAAATTATTGCTACTTTGTAAACTGATTAGTAACAATAAAACAAATGAAACACACATGATTAAGTTATTAAACACACATAAAATGGTTAAAAACATATTCGTGATAACCTGCCAACTGTTAGGCCGTGTTAGTGTAATTCATGGGCAATAAATTATAAAAGAATGAAAATAAGAGCAAAATCAAATATCGTTTTAGGAGCATTATCATTACTATCGCTTATAGCACTTATTGTGGTTGAGCAAAGCAAAACTATTGTAAAACAAGAATGGTATAATGAAAAAGTTGAGGCTTCAAACCTATCAAAAAAAATGACCAGTTACATTAAGGACTACCGTCTTGAAAAAGGTGTTTTTATTGATGAAATAAACGACCCAAATAGAACAGCATTAATTGGACAAGAGTATTCATTAATTACCACCGACAGGGGAAATATTGATGCAAAGCTGTTAACAACTAACCCAAACTTTGCCGCAATAATAGTTCAACTACTTAAAGATGCAGGGCTAAATAAAGGCGACAATGTAGCTGTTGCAATGACCGGCTCTTTTCCGGGCTTAAATATATCTGTTTTGGCTGCATTGCAAACCTTAAAACTAAAACCTATTATAATCTCATCGGTTGGTGCATCAAACTGGGGAGCAAACGACCCTTATTTTACTTGGTTAGATATGGAAGACCTGATTTACAATGCCGGTATATCTAATTACAAATCGGTTGCCGCCTCAATGGGTGGTGGTAACGATAAAGGTCGAGGATTAAGCCTTCAAGGCCGGACATTAATAAAAAAGGCAATAAAAAGAAATATTATTGATTTTATTAATGAAGAGTTTTTAGAGAATAGCATTGAAGAGCGGATGGTGATTTATAATAAATATGCCGGTAATAATAATATTAAAACCTTTATTAATATTGGCGGTGGAATAGCCAGTTTGGGCAATTCGGTAAACGGAAAAATCATTTCATCAGGGCTTACCGAAAATTTACAGGTAAAAAACTTCCCTGCAAAAGGGGTAATTATTCAAATGGGGCAAAAAGGAATACCAATTATACACCTTTTAAATATTAACAAACTGGTAAAAAAATACGGGCTTATTAAAAACACCGGCAAAATACCAAATACTAACGAAGGGGAAATATTTGCCAAAAAAAAATATAGCATTACAACTACTTTAATAGCAACTATTTTACTCATAATAGTAATTATTGTAGTTTATATCAGCGAAAGCAAAGCCCATAAATTAGGCAGCGACATCTCTGATACTGGTAAAAACAATATTACTATCTCTAAAATGTCAATAATAAAAAAACTTAATCCTAAAATTAATAAACTAAAAATTAAAAAATACTCATAAAATACAGTAATAATGAAAAAAATACTATTGCTTTTATTGATGCCGATTTTATTATCACATGTATTAATAGCCCAATCGGGCAAAAAATCGCATTTAATAATACCTAAAAACTATAAAAAAAAGGTTACTACAATTATTTCAGGAAAAACACGCAGTTACTATGCATTAGATTCAAATAAAACTTCGCAAATATATTTACGCGGTCCTGGCAAACTGCAAATTTATACCCGTAGCAGGTTTAATTTTGATAATAATGCCTATATGAACTACGACATTATTTATTCTATTGACGGTGGAAAGGCTCATAAATTCAAGGTTAAAGGGGTTGAACGCTCAAAAATAGCAGCATATAAAAACAGCAAATTAGGAATGCCCTCCCAGTCGAGAAGTTTAGAGATAGAATTAAGCAGAGGATACCACTCAATTGAACTAAAACTTGAAAACAATTACAACAAAGTTGCAGCACGCTGTATTTTTTACCCTACAAAAACCAATAAAAAAAAGTGGGTAAGCTATTCTCCTACTAATTATATTAAACCTGTTGAGCTGATAATAAAAGAAAGTATTGTAAAATACTACCGCTTTTCAATGAAAAAACCTTTAGAAGTTGAGGTTAACGGCCCTACTGAATTACGGATACTATCGCGTATTGAAAACCATTATCATATGGCAGGCAGAATCAACTACCGCATTCAAGTTACAGAGGAAGATGAGATACTTAACACCTTTCAATTAAGCAGCAAAAGATCAGAAATTACCACTTATAAAAAAGATAGTACGCTTATACCGGGTAAAGCCCGCGAATTTATAATAGAAGTGCCTCGCGGTAGGCATCAATACAAAATAAAACTGCTTGATATGGGAGATAATACTGTTTTGGGAAGAGCATTAATACCAAAAAACGATGTGAAATTGGAGAAATAATAAACAAAAATATTTTAGCGCAATGGCATTAACTAAATTTTCAGCTAATATCAATAAAAAGGTTAAAATACTATTTACTATTTTAACTATATCAAATATATGCTTTGTTGCAAATGCTTTTGAATGGAACAAAAATCCCAACCGATACCAAAAATGGAGTTTTAAAGTATCGCAAGAGTTTATTTACGACAATAACATCTTAAAATACTCCGATAAATATATTAATTTATTTACCTCAGGCTTAAACCCCGCCCGTTTTCATATTAACACTTACGACGATATGGTTTTAAATAGTTATTTGGGGGCATCATATACTGTTAACCTAATAAAAAATTTAAAAACAACAATAAATGTAAATGCCAACTATAAAACCTACACACATAATAACATTAAAAACTGGGGACGAATTAGCATAGGGTGTAAACAGCATATTACAAAAAAGGCAAGTATCAAATTTCAATACAATTACATACCAAATTACTATGTAAAACACTTTCGTGATAACGATTTGGTTGATATTTACGGTTTTAAACCCATGACTTTTCAGCCCTTTTCGTTTTCAAAAAACTCATATATTTTGCAATTTCAAAACAGGCTGTTTAACAAAACAAACTTATTGCTTACAATGTCGTATATGCAACAGTTTTATAACGAAAATTTTACAGAATATGACTGTAATAACCTTTATTCGAAAATAGGGTTAAAACGGTCAATAAATAAAACCATTGCCATTGAAATTGCATACCGCTTTATTAACTCAAATGCAAAAGGGTATGTACACCCTAACGGCGATAAAAACAGTTCGCCTTACGCTGATGCATCGTATAACGATAATAGATTCTCTTTAGGATTAAATATAAAATTACCGCCTATTTTAAAACTAAAAAACAATATGAGTATTAAAAGTAGTTTTAGCAAACGAATATATAAATCTGAAAAAAATATAATTATTGACCCTTTACATGTAGGAAGAAACGACAATAATTATAGAGTAAATTTTACATACAATATTAAACCAACAAAACATTTAACAGTTTATGGTTTTTACTCTTTTAACAATAGAGACACTTATTCTGATTACAACATCAACAAAAATTATATCTCTAATGAAAAAGACTACACACAACACCAAACAGGATTAGGGCTAACATACAGATTTAGCTTATAACCTGATTAATTCATAAACTTTGCTATTTGATTGGTAGCTGTTAATTAATAGTATGTTACAATTTAGATGTAATTTTGTAAATAAATATTCCTTTTTAATTTAACGCATTTATTTTCAATGACATAAAGAACCTCAATAATTAACTCCTGCATTATGCAGGATAACTTAACTTAAAACATAATGAAAACTTTATATTCAGTAATAATTGTACTATTAAGCATTGTATTAATAACAAGTTGTGGTAAACCTACCGACCCTGCAACCTTTACCGGTGGCTATAAAATAGTAGCAAAGCTACCTGTACCGTCATTTGCACAAGATGTAGTTATAAAAAACAACTATGCTTACATAGCCCAAGGCGAAGGAGGATTGGCAATAGTAAATATTAAAAATAAAACTAAACCAAAATTAGTTTCATATCTTACTAAAGGTGTTAGGGGGTACTCAAGAAAAATTGATATAAAAGACACAATGGTTTACATTGCAGCAGGCTCATTTGGCTTAACCATCATTAATGTTAAAAATCCTGAGTTCCCAGTTGTTGAACTCTCAAATATTAGTATAAAACCCGCAAAAGATATTACCATTTTTGGAAATTACATTTATACATCAATTAGCGAAAATGGTGTAAGGATAACCGAAATAAGTAACCCTTTAGCCCCCGATTTTAGAGGCAAAATACCAACTGAAGGGTTTGCCAACGGTACTGCCATATCAAACGATACAACAAAACTGTTTGTAGCTTGTGGCGAAATAGGATTATCAATTTACGACATTACCGACTTTCAAGCGGGCTACGGACCTTATCCAAAACTTGCCACAGCTTTTTTGCCGGGTTATGCCGAAGCCGTGGTCTTATGCCACGAAAAAAACACAGCATATATTGCATGCGGTACCAAAGGATTGCAAATTATTGATTATTCAGATATTACAGATATCAAAGTTATTGGAAGTTACAGTACTTACGGATATGCAAAAGAGCTGATATACGATAACAACAAAATATACATAACTTCAGAAAAACGGGGCTTGCAGATTATTGATGTTTCAAATGCAACAAATCCAAATCTGCTTGGTGTTATCGAAACCCAATATGCACTGGGAATAGACTCAGACGAAAAATATATTTATGTTGCCGATGAATATGAAGGGTTAATTATTGTTGCAAAAAAATAGTTTTAGTTTAGTAAAAAAAAAAGCTACTTTTAGCATTATTTTTTTATTAAACTAACAATGCCTGATAGTCAAGAAAATACTAATACTAAAAACAAACCTTCTCAAGAGATTTTTTACATAAAAGAGAAATTAATAGAAATGCTTTTCTGGATTTTCTCTATTTTTATGTGGTTTGCCTTAACAGCTTCGGTTTACCGTACGTTAGATTTGGGTATGCAACCTTATAACTACATTCAGTTTTTTCTTGTTATAATATTTCTTTTTATATTTTTTATTCGCAATAAACTCACATACCTTGTTAAAACATGGTTATTGCTTGGTGTGCTATATATTTTGGCAACGTCGGCAGTAATAACACTCGGTTTGCTTTCTCAAGGCATGATTATTATGCTGTTGTTTACAGTTTTAACAGGTATTTTAATCAATAATAAATGGGGCCTTTTTTCTTTTGCACTATCACTGCTTACAATCATTATTTCTGCAATTTTATTTTTGCAAGATATTAGTTCAGTAGATATAATTGCATTAAATTACTCTCATAATATATCAGCTTGGTTTGTAGCAATTTTAATTTTTGCAATTTCCACATGGGTTATAATTATTATAAGGGAACGAATTGTTGATTTTCTAATAAAAAAAATTGAAACCTCAATTATTCACAAAGAAAATATTGACAGAGTAAACAAAATGCTATCAAAAGAAATTGAATCGCGTAAAACTGTCGAACACCTGCTAAAAGAGCAATACAAAGAGACAATATCACTAAACAAAGAGTATCAAGGAATAAACCAACAACTACAAGATGCCAATAAAAAGCTTGTGCAATCTAACCTAATAATTAACGAGGCAAAAGATAAAGCACAGGCTGCTGACAAACTCAAATCAAGTTTTTTATCAAACATGTCACATGAAATAAGAACACCTCTTAATTCCATTGTAGGTTTTTCAACATTAATAACCAATGAAAATATTGCACCTGATGATAAGCTTAAATATATTAGGTTAATACAATCAAGTTCAAATAATTTATTAGGTACTATATCAGATATCACCAATGTTGCTAAAATTGAATCGGGCATGTTTACATTGTTTCCTGAATTATTTGACTTAAATACACTTCAAGATGAAATTATTGAGTATTTCAACAGTGAAATTCATATCCAAAAAAAGGAGAAAATAAAACTTGTTTTTGAAAAAAATATTCCAAGCAATTGTAAAATCATTACTGATAGAGAAAGTTTAAAACAAATTATTTACAAACTAATAGAAAATGCAATAAAATTTACAGAACAAGGTTCAATAAAAATGTATTGCAATTTGCAAGACAATGGTTTTTTAAACATAAAAATAAAAAACACCAAGATTGGTATTTCACAAAAAATTAAAAAAGAAGTATATGAATCGTTCAGGCAAGATGATTCTAACAATACATCAAAACTTGGAGGCATTGGTATTGGATTGTCTATTGCCAAAGGGCTAATTGACCTTTTAAACGGAACAATTGAGTTTTATTCAACACCTAATCAAGGCTCAGAGTTTAATGTTGCTATACCTGTAATTATTCCTTCACAAATAGATAACAACAACACTATGGCGGCTGACAGTTACAAAAAATGTACTATTATGATTGTTGGAAAACAGGCATGGGATAATTTAGAATTAAAGCAAATGCTTCAAAAAAGCAACACTATACTTATTTACGTTGAAACAGGTTTTCAAGCCATTGACACATACAAAGAACATCCGGAAATTAGATTAGTAATAACATCAACAAAACTACCTAATATGAACGCTGTTGAATTTACCAAAATACTTAAAAAAGCTTCGCCAACCTTACCAATACTGGCATATACGGCAGAAGATAAAAAAAGCTTTGAACAAAATCCGGAATCATATATATGGAATGGTTTTATTGAATCACCCCTTGATAAAAAGGAACTTATAAAAACTCAATCATTAATATCTAAATTAATTAAAACAAATTTATTATGAAAAATTTAATTTATAGTCTTTTGCTAATAGGACTTTTAACTGTGTCATGTACACAAAAAAATGAAAAATCAGAAAACATGAACAATCCATTATTAACTGAATTTACAGCACCATTTGGGGCACCTCCTTTTGAGAGTATTTTACCGGAGCATTATATGCCTGCATTTAAAGAAGGTATGCTACAACAAAAAAAAAATATTCAGAAAATAGTTGAAGACACCAACCAACCAACATTTGAAAATACTATTGAGGCTTTTGAAAACAGCAATGAGCTATTGGATAAAATAGGCAGTATTTTCTACAATATTACTGGGTCAGCTACCAACAATAAACTTAAAGAAATATCCAAAGAACTGGCTCCAATTAAGTCGAGCCACAAGGATGATATAAAGATGAACGAAAAACTGTTTGCAAAAATTAAAACAGTTTACGATAAAAAAGATGAGCTTAACCTAACAACTGAGCAACTTACCCTGCTCGACCGCACATACCAAGGTTTTATTCGTGGTGGTGCCAATTTAAATACTGAAGATAAAACCCGTTTTAGAGAAATTAATAAAGACTTATCGTTATTATACCTGCAATTTGGCGACAATGTTTTAGCCGAAAACAACAAATATCAATTGGTAATTGACAGTAAAGATGATTTAGAAGGCCTATCAGAAAACTCAATTAATGCCGCTGCCCAAACTGCAACAGAAAAAGGACTTACCGGAAAATGGTTTTTTACTATTCTTAAACCAAGCCTTTTGCCGTTTTTAGAGAATGTAAAAAACCGACAGTTACGCGAAAAAATGTATACAGCCTATATAATGAAAGGTAATAACAACGACTCACTCGACAATAAAGATATTATTAATAAAATTGTAAACCTTAGAGTTGAAAGAGCCCAATTATTGGGTTTTAACAACCATGCAGAGTATATATTAGATCGCAATATGGCCAAAATACCCGATAATGTTTATGATTTACTTGATAAGCTTATGCCTGCTGCATTAAGGGTTGCCAAAAATGAAGTTAGCGAAATGCAGCAAATAATTGATGCCGAAGGTGGTAATTTTAAGCTAAAACCATGGGATTATAGTTATTATGCTGCCAAAGTTAAAGAGCAAAAATATGCCTTAAACGAAAATGATATTATACCTTACTTAGTGCTTGATAATGCTCGTGATGGAATGTTTTGGGTTGCAAACCAACTTTATGGAATTACATTTACAAAATTAAATAACATGCCTATATATAATACTGATGTTGAGGTGTTTGAGGTAAAAGAGGCAAATAACGACTTAATTGGAATACTATATATGGATTACTACACACGTGAGTCAAAACGTTCGGGAGCATGGTGTACAAGCTTCCGTAGCGAAAAATACGAAAATGGTAAACGTATAGCCCCAATTATGTCAATAGTTACTAATTTTTCTGCTCCTATTGGCGATAACCCTGCAGTATTAACCGCTGACAATACCACAACACTTTTTCATGAATTTGGACATGCATTAGACGGCTTATTCAGCAACAAACACTATGCAAGCCTTAGTACCCCACGCGATTTTGTTGAATTACCCTCACAAATAATGGAAAATTGGGCTTTTGAACCCAGCGTACTTAACCATTATGCAAAGCATTATAAAACAAATGAACCAATGCCAAATGATTTAATTGAAAAAATTGGCAAAGCCGGTAAATTTAATCAAGGGTTTGCAACTACCGAGTATTTGGCAGCATCATACCTCGACATGGATTTTCATACACTTAATAAAACAAGCACGCTTGATATTAATGCCTTTGAAAACCAATCAATGAAAAAAATTAACATAATAAGTGAAATTGATCCTCGATACCGAAGCACCTATTTTCAACATATATTCTCAGGAAACAGCTACTCATCAGGGTATTATAGTTATGTTTGGGCAGAAGTGCTTGATGCAGATGCATTTGAAGCATTTAAGCAAAATGGTCTTTTTGACAAAGCTACTGCAGCAGCTTTTAGAACCAATGTATTAGAATTAGGCGGAACAGAAGATGCTATGGAATTGTATAAAAAGTTTAGAGGAGCAGAACCAAAAATTCAAGCATTAATTAATAGAAGAGGCTTAAATTAAATACTAATAAGTGCTTGCCCTAAAACTCTGCAAAATTAGGAATGTTTCTTTTGGCGATATTTTTACTTTTTTCAATTCGTTGATACAAAGGCATCAACAAATCTCAAAAAATAAAAATCTCATCCAAAATATTCCATTTCGTAAAAATTGACAGTTTTCGTGCAAGCACTAAAGAATCATTTTATAAAGGTTTCGTATAAAACGAAACCTTTATTATAATAAAAATATGTGTATTAATATTTACAATGATAAATTATTGTTGTAGATTTGAAAAAAATATCATTTGCACTTAGATACTTTTTATCATTTAGGTTGCTGGTTTTATTTATCTTATTAACAAATTTATATTATTATGAACATTTATGTAGGTAACCTAAATTACAAGGTTGACGAAGACAATTTAAAGGAAAAATTTGGCGAATACGGAGCTGTTGAATCCGTAAAATTAATTCAAGACAAATATTCAGGACGCAGCAAAGGTTTTGGATTTATTGAAATGCCAAACGACGAAGAAGGTCAACAAGCTATCGACGGCTTAAACGATACTGAGTATTTGGAGAGAAAAATGGTAGTTAACGTTGCTCGTGCACGTGATTAAATAAATATTAATTTACTATAATTATGCTTACAGGTACAGTTAAATGGTACAATGGAACCAAAGGATTTGGTTTTATTGTAGATGAAAATGAAAAAGATATTTTTGTTCACCGCACAGGTTTAAAAGATATCAAAGACCTTGAACCCGATCAAAAGGTACAGTTTGAAATAGAAGATACTGATAAAGGTCCGGCTGCCGTAAATGTAGAAATCATTTAGATAAAAAAAACCCGGGTTTTCCGGGTTTTTTTATGCTTTTAATATAATCAAAATTGCATATGCATTTTATATGATATTACTTTTAAAACTTATTTACCGTCGTAAATATGCACACCAAACGGGTTTTTAATATATTTCCTAAGCTGAAGGCTCTCATTCTCGTAGCTGTCAAGCATCATCTTCATAATATCTTCAACCGATAGTATTCCTACAATCTTATCCTTTTCAATAACAGGTAAGTGACGTATTCTACGGTACAGCATCACATTCATTAAATCGTGAGGCGTACTGTCCATTTTTCCTATTAATAGGTTTTCAACCGATGTCATTAAATTATCAACAGTTTGTGCTTTAAGCTCAATACCACTATTATAACATTTATATAAAACATCGCGTTCAGATAATATACCGGCAACATTTTCTTTTTTATCTAAAACGATAACTGCCCCAACTTTGTTTTTATCCATTAAAGCCACTGCATCTATTGCCGAAGAGTCAAATTTAACTGTAAAAACAGTTTGACCACGTTGTTTTAAAATGTCTGTAATTTTCATGTGCTTATAATTTATTAATAGTGAGTTGAAAAATATTTCATAAACTGAGCCCTCTCATACATCATTGGATTCTTAATGCTTTTTGAGCTGAGTTTTCCTATTACCTCAGTTAAACTGTTGTAATTTTTTAAAACCATCCAATCCTCTAACTCTTTAAGCATTTGCGATATGTAACCATTATTTTTATTATATAAAACCGTAGCAATTTGAACTGCATTTGCACCTGCCAACAGGTTTTTTATCATTGTTTTACCTGTATGAATACCGGTAGATGCAGCCAAATCACATGCTATTTTACCAGACAGTACACTTATCCAACGTAGCGTATTTCCATTTTCCTCGGGAGTACTGTATATATTTGCTGATACAACTTTCTCTGTATCTAAATCAATATCGGGTGTATAAAACCTGTTAAATAAAACCAAACTTGAAATACCTGTATGCGAAAGCCTGTGCATCATCTCTGCCATTCCTGAAAAGTAAGAACTTAGCTTTAAAGCAATTGGTATTTTCACATGTTGTTTTATACTATTAACAACATCAAAGTAAACTTGTTCAATCTCTTTCCCTGTCTTATCAGCATCTGAGGGCATAATAAACATATTTAGCTCAATTGCGTCGGCACCGGCATCTTCAATTTTTTTTGCATACCCAACCCATTCATTTGCCGATATGCAACTAATACTAGCAATAATTGGAATATCAACAGCTTTTTTAGAATCCTGAATAAGCTTAATATAATTACCAAGGTTATGTTCGCGCGTATAAAACGAAACATAGTTTTCTGCATCCTGAAATGTTCCGTACATATTGTTTACACCAAGCGAATCAATTTCCCTTAAAATTTGCTCTTCAAAAATTGATTTTAAAACAACCGCACCAATACCTTCATCATAAAGCTTTATTATCTTCTCAACAGAGTCGGTCATTCCTGAGCTTGAAGCAATTAATGGGTTTCTTAATTTTAAGCCCATATATTTAGTACTTAAATCTACACTCATTTATTTATATTTTAAAAAATTATCAATTCCAATAGCAGCTTTGTGTCCATTAGCAATTCCATGAATAACATCAGGACCTTGAATCATATCGCCACCAACAAACAGCCAATCTAACGACGATTGAAAATAATTATTAACAAGTAACCTGCCCCTTGGTCCAAATTCAAGTTTCTCCTTAATATCTTCCGACAGATATGACATATCCATACCCTGCCCTATTGATTCAACAACCATATCGGCTTCAAAGTAATTTTTATTGTCCTCATCAAACTTAGGGCTAAAACGTCCTTCATCATCAAAAATCGACAAGCATTTAACTACGTTTAAACCTTTTATTTTACCATCAACAATTTCAATTGATTTTGGTCCCCATCCCGGATTAACTATAGCATCTTCTTCGCGTGCTTCAACAATTTCTTCACGGTCGGCAGGCATATTTTCTTCGCTTTCAAGTGCTGTTGCAATAACCTGAACCTTTCCGTACTTAACTTTTTGTAAACGTGCTATTGAGCGGGTAATATCCATTGCAACATTACCACCACCTATTACAACAACTTTTTCAGGAACCAATATCTCCTTGCCTTCAGTAATTTCGCGCAGCAGGTCAATTGACTGGAATACATTCTCATGGTCGGCTCCCGGAATACCCGTAGAGCGTCCAAGGTGCAACCCTGTTCCTATATATAAAACATCAAACTCTTCTTTAAGTTTCATAAATTTTGAGGCATCAACATTTGTATTATAAACAAACTTAACCCCTAACGATTCTATGTAATCAATATCTTTATCAATTTGGTCGTAAGGCAAACGGTACGAAGGAATTCCGTAACGCATCATACCACCGGCTTTGTCTAATTTTTCATAAATGGTACAGTTATGCCCCATTAAGCTAAGATAATAAGCTGCCGATAAACTTGCCGGTCCTGCTCCTACCAAGGCAATTTTTTTATCGCCTTTATATATTTTTTTAGTATCTAATATCTCATGGTACTGCTCCGATGGAATTTGATCGGCAATATAACGCTTCAGCCAGCGTATTGATAATGGATCGCCATTTTTCCCAACCGAACAAACATCTTCACATTTGTGTGTACAAATACGCCCACAAATTTCGGGTAGCGGGTTTGTGTCATAAAGTATTTTAAGTCCTTGCTGCATATCGTCATTACGCACGGTCTTAATATATTCAGGTATTCTCATGTGTGCAGGGCAAGTTGCAGTACAAATTCCACATTCAACACAGCGGTCGGCCTCAAGTTGTGCTTGCTCTTTTGAATAACCTTTAATAAATTCAATAAATGAATCGCCACGCTCATGGGCATGCATTTCACCCATTTCAATACGCTCCTGAGCATAAAAATTATAATTTGGAGCCGGTTTTGTCCATCCTTTTTCATTGTTATCCCAAGGTTTAGCATCTACTCCGGGTATATACTTCAGCTCTTCGGGGTCGGTAACAACCCAAGTATGCTCGTTGCTTAAGCTAAGTGATTCTGTAGTACATACATCAACACATAATGCACACCAGCAACAACGGCCATAATCAACCATAGGCCTTAATCCGCTATCACCATCTTTAGTTTCAATTCCATCAACCGGAACCATTACAATGGCTTCATTCTCACATATAGTTTCACAAGTTCCACACCCAATACAAGCATCAATATCATTTTTGTGAAATCCACGGTAACGAGCTGCACCTTCGCGCATAGGGTCTTTAAGTGAAACCGGCTGTTTAACCACATTTGCCCATGCTTTAAACGGAAGTAAAATATCTTTTAAACTCATTTTTATACTGTTTAATCAAATAATCAAATTAACTATCTTTCAATTTCAGGAGGACATGTTTGCAGAGAAACCATAATAGAATGTACATCGGCAATATTTGCACCAATAAGCATATCTTCTAACAAACACATTGAATGTGTATATGATGGTCCTCTTAAATTAATCCGCCTTGGCTTATCTGTTCCATCGGTAACCATATACAAACCGTATTCGCCCCTTGATGATTCGGCACGAACATATGTTTCACCTTTTGGTATTTCCCAATGAAGTACGTTTGGTGTTGGCGCTTTAAAATCACCTTTTTCAGGCATTTTTGCCATTATCTGACGAATAAGGTCAACTGACATTATTAGTTCGTGCCAACGTAACCTGCTGCGATTATAAATATCAGAGTGGTTCATAACCTTAGGCTCAAAATCTAATTGGTCATAAATCAGGTAAGGATAATCTTTACGAACATCGCGGTTAAAACCGGCAGAACGTGCATTAGGACCAACCACACCATATTTTTCAATCCAACTTGGGTCAAGCACAGCAACATCAACAGTACGCTTTTTAAATACAGCATTGCTGTACATTAAATCATCAATACGATGAATAAAATCATCAATTTCCTTAAGGTTTTCTTCCATGCGCTTTTTAAATCCATCAGGAAGCAATCCGCGAACACCACCCGGTGTGAAATACATATGATAAATACGTCCTCCTGTCAGTTCTTCAAAACGGTCGAGAATAAGCTCGCGCATATACATTCCCCATTGTACACCAACACCTAAAGCAGTTGTACCACCTTGCCCGGGTACAACACGTAAAAACGATTGTAACCGCGACATTTCAAGTAATAAAGTACGTATCCATTTTGCCATTTCAGGAATTTCAATACCCGATAGTTCCTCTACACATTGGCAATAAACAAACTCATTGGTATCTGGCTCGGCAACACACATACGGATACTTGTTTGCATGCCCTGAATAAACAGCCTACGCTCAATAAGTTTTTCAAAACCACGGTGCAAATATCCAACATGGGTTTTTGCTTCAACAATTTCATCACCTGCCAAGGTTAACTCAAGAGACATGTTACCTGTAACTCCGGGGTGGTTTGGACCATGCCAAAGTTTAACATATTTATGCGAGTCTAAATCAACAACCAATTTACCATCAGCACCGGGTTGCGGATATTTACTTCTGTCAGTTTCTATATTAAATAAGCTCATAAATTTTCTCCTTTATAATGTTAGCCTCTACTCTGTACTATGTTAATTTCAATTTTGTCTGTCTGCCAATACAGGCAGGCTGTTTGACTACCACTTACTATTATGTTAGTGTTTACCTCAATAAATATCTCAGTCATTGGCTGTTTTACCCCACTCATCGGGGTGCATTTTATTTTTCATATATTCTGCAGGGTCATTTGTCTCAGGACGTTCCCTTGGGAAGAAGGTATCTTCAGAATATTTTTTTGTATCAAAATCTCGGCGCATTGGTGGAATCCCATCCCAACCTTCAAGTATAAAATCTTCATTTAAACGCGGGCTGTTAGGAAATTCTATTCCGTACATCTCTTTAAGCTCACGTTGGTAAGTTGCTACTTGTTCCCATAAGTGATGCGCTGATGTCATGGTAGCCTCTTCGCGATCAATCATACAACGTATTACTAAATCGTTTTTTAAAGTAGGATTATTTAAAAAATAAGTCAACTGAAATATATTATCCTCAATCCAATCCACACATGATAGCAATACAAAATGTGTATATCCCTCCATATCGCGCAACTGAGTAATGAGGTTAATAACATTCTCTTTATTTGCTGTGGCATAGGTTAAATTTGGACGGGTATAAACCACATCTTTTAACTCAAATGCCTTCGATAATTTATTTATTAAATTTTTCATTTATTTATAATTTTAACCACTAAGACACAAAGACACTAAGGGTTCACTAAATATTCTATCA
>CBDUWQ010000087.1:0-14880 GCA_965370965.1 uncultured Bacteroidales bacterium | reverse complement strand
TTTTTTAAAAAGACATATAGCCGTTATCTTACACGCATTATTCCAAATAGCCTAAACATAATATTCGACAGAGGTTTTTCGCCTCTTTTTCTTAAATTGAGATACCAGCCCAGATTTTTTAAAAGTGGAATTTTGTGAGTTTCTACAAATTCAATTAGTGTACCTTCGGGAGCCTGAATGTATGAAAAACTTCCGGCAGCTTCGCCCATATCAAAAGTATTACCAACCTTTGCACTATCAACAGTAAACGGGAAACCTTTTTCCTTTACCTCATTGCGCAATTCATCCATGCCGTTAATATCAAAGCAGAGGTGTATAAAACCCGGGTCGCCCCAAATTCTACCCTCAAAAACATCGCGTGGTTTACGGTTAATAACTTGTACTAATTCAATGCAGCTTGGTCCAAATAGTGGGCTAAATGAGCCGTTTCTTTTTTCGGAATGTTTTAACAAAATCCGCCTGTAGGTATTCTCGCATCCGGCAACTCCTGCCCAATCATCAAATTTATCTTTTTTATCGTAAATTACTGTATCGTAGTTTAAAATATCGCGGTAAACCTTTAGGCTTTCATCAATATCCTTAACACCAATTACTGCTCCATAAATGCCTCCGTTTACCGATTTTTGTTTTATTAAAATGTAAGGTTCATAGGTTATCTCCCAAATATTTCCATATAAATCTTTAACATAAAAATGGTCATTTTGTGCAGGGTCTTTATCAATTTGGGTGAGTATCTCAATATTCCATTTGCTAAATTTTTCATAGGTTTTATGAATATCGTCCGATTTTAATTTACCTATACAAATACCCAAATCGCCAATTTGCACTTCAAATTTTTGGGGCTCGGGTTTTTTGTCTGTGTGCTGCCATATTTCAAAACCTCCGCCACCTTGTAAATTAAGGGCAAGTATTGCGTGCCTCGACCGTGGTTGGCCTGCTGTGTGAGGCAGCATAAGCTCTGCCATGGCCGACTCTTCAAACATTTTTATATCCATTCCAAAGTAGGTGCGATACCATTTAAAACTCTCTTGTACATCAGTAACCCCTACTCCGAGTTGTTGTATTCCGTTTATCCTTTTTGCCATGATAAATATAAATTGTTAAACTGTTAAAATTGCTGTATTGATAGGTTTATGATACAAGCAATTTTTCAATTTTATTTTTTTACATAGGTTTTATGGTACGTGCCAGTTTATAGTGCAGCCTTGGTAAAAGACGTTTAATTTTTAGCATTAATAGCTCTTTGCCTCCAACAGGTATTTCATACCTTTCTTTTTTTAATCCTTTTAAAATTTGACGAGCTGCTTTTTCAGCAGTAATTCCGTTGGCTTGTCCCGCATCCATTTTGCCATGAGCTTTGCCATTTTTATTAATGGCAAATTTTGAGATATTGGTTTGTATCCTACCTCCAATTACTATTGAAACTGCAATATTGTGTTTATGGTTTTCGGCCAAAAGGGTTTCAAAAAAACCGTGTAGTGCATGTTTTGATGCCGAGTAGGCCGAACGGTAAGGAAAACCAAATTTGCCAACCATGCTTGAGGCGACCATAAATTGGCCACTACCATTTTCTAACATATGTGGTAACATTGCCTTGGTTAATGCCACTACCCCAAAAAAATTGATTTCCATAATTTTTCTGTCAATATCAATCGGAGTTTCAGCTAATAAAGCGCGTTGGCTAATTCCTGCAAATTGATATAAACCTGCAATTTTTACGTTATCGTTCAGTACTTTTTGTGCAACCGTAAAAATTGAGCCGCTATCTGCCATGTCTAAAGGTTCAACACGAGCTGTACTGCCATTTTTTTCAATTTCAATGGCAGTTGCCTGTAAACCTTTGGCATCAATATCTGAAATAATAAGGTGTGTATTATAATTGGACAAGGCAATAGCTGTTGACTTGCCCATGCCTGATGCTGCCCCTGTTATCCAAAATGTTTTTCCGGTAAAATCCATAAATCACTAATTGCTATTTTATCCCGATTATGGGCTGTTTTTTTAATAATTTACGAAAATAATAAATAATATCCCAAATTGGGTGTTTTATTGGTTCAATCGTTCAGTTTTATTGGCAGAAATATTTGGTGGTATTAAAAGGTATTTTTCGTATATGCCCATAAATATAAGGATTGCCCGGCCGAGTTACTATTTGTATATTATCAAATAGGTATTTTCCTTTTAGCTTGTTCCAAATATATATTTTAATTTTTGCATTTTTAGGATAATTAATATCAGGAAGTTTTATTGATAATTGTACTTTTTTATGGTTATTTGCCGATACAAAATCATTAAATTCAGATGACCGCCAGTCAACTGTTTTACCATTTTTCTCAATGCTTGAAACAAGTACCGCACCTCCAATTGAGTCTAACTGAACAGCATCAACATACATTTCAATAAAATTATTTTTTGAGAATATTATATCTGACAAAGTGAACTCTTTTGTACAGGCATACTCTTGCATTGAGCAGCCCCATGAGTTGCCAGTTGAATCAATAAAAAAACTGTCGCACCCATTTAACTCTTTGGTATTGTCAAATGTGTTTGCATATGACCAGTACTCACAATCCCACTTAACCTCAGGTTTTCCTTTTTTTAGCAACCACGTTTCTCCGGCAACGGTATAATCGCGTTTTATTATATTTGGGTAATAGTATTTTGCTATTGACAGGTATGTGGAATTATACCCTTCTGAAAAACCAAAAAACAGATAATCTTTATCACAATTTGAAATTAAATTTACAAACTGCTTTACATCTTTTATAGAATCGCCATAAATAGTGTTTTTGATAATAGAAACATGATTGTCCATATAATAATTATCCATTCTTTTATTGGTAAATTTAATTATGACAGTATTATCGGTCATAGTTTTATCAATCCATTTATATGAGTTTTCGGCTACAATTTTAAGCCTGTTTTTATAAAACAGTTCGTAGTGTTTACGCTCCTTTACAAGCGAAAAAACACCTATAACCAATATTGATATAACTAATACCAATTGGGTTTTTGGTTTTATATTTTTAATAAATGAACTTAGAAACAGCAGTATAAACGGGAATGAAAAATATAGCACTTTTTCGTGCATAATATTAAGGAAAAGTATGCTATAAACAGCTCCGATTATTATTGGCAGTAAAAACCAAATAAGGCTTATACGCCTGTATTTGTTAATAATTATTGGCACTTTAAAAAACGCAATAATTGATACTATTATTAAACCTGCAATAATATATGATTGGTTAAAGAAATATTCAAAATAATTTAACAATGATGAAAGTTTAAATGGTCCAAGCCAAAGTATGCCACCCTTATTTAACTGATAAAGGAATATTTTTAGATGGGGTATAAAAAGTAAAAAGATAAGAATGCCCGCAAAAATGTAGTATATCCTTTTTTTGCCTTTTAGAAAAAACAGACCCGAAAAACCTACAATTATTACAAACAAAAGGCTAAAATAGTGTGTGTATGAACTTGCTGCTGCTGCTAATATAAAGCCCAATAAATTGCTAATTGATAGTTTTTTATTTTCAATGTATTGATGCCAAAACCAAACGGTTAATAGCACAAATAGAATTCCAAAACCGTACATGCGCGCAATTTGGCTTTGTGTAACCGGAAATTGCAGTACTGCCATTAGCGATGCAGCAAACAGGCCGGCGGTTTTGTTAAACCATGCGCTTCCTAATTTATAAACCAAAAAAACCGAAATTATACCAAATACTATAAACACGGTTTTTACTGCCTCAACCGACATTCCAAAAATATTTGTGTAGTAATACATAAAAACATGCATACCTGCAGGGTGACCGTCTTCTTTAACGCCAAATTCAATTAAATCGGCAAAATTATTAAAGTTTAACCTAAACAGGGTGCTAAACTCATCAAAGGTAAATGGCATTTCGTGTAGGTTATAAAACCTAAGTATTGTAGCAACTGTTAGTATTATTATAATAGGTAGGTTTTTGATTACTTTATTCATAGTAAATTATTTTATGTTAATATATTTTTAATCATGTTTTTGCCTGCCTGCAAGCTTTGGCAGACCCACCTTACCAGTTTAAGTCGGGTTTGCCTTAAGGTAGGCAGGTGTGGCTCAATTAATATTTTAGCCCCCGAATAAATCGGGCAGGCTGTAGCTAGCTCCGTTTTTCACGGAGGTATGTTTCATGCCTCATCTTTTATAACCTAAAGTTTAAAGGGCACCCAACTAGGCAGTATTACTTTATGCTCGGGTAAATTAAACCTATATGCAAAAATAAACTTTATTCTGCCTAAGCCAAAGCCATAACCCATTTTTGGTATTGGTAATGATGTATTTGACTGTATATTTGTATAATTTATTCCTACATAAAAGAGTTTGCTATTATAACCCATGCCAAATCGGTTCGATAGATTTAATCCTAAACCGGCTGACGATTTTTTTTCGTTGTTATCTAAATAAATTGTACTGTTACCAATTGTTATCCCCCCTAAAATTGTAAAATCGAAAAACCAATTCTCTAAAAGTATTAGAGTAAAAGTATAGCCCACATTGCTACCAATTCCTAAATATGATGATTTTGAATAATAAATACCTGTAAAAAAATTGGGGTAGTTGTTTTGATACGGAATTAAGCTTGAATCGCCATTAATTTGGTTATAGAAAATATTTCCACCTGCAACAAATGAACCAGCGGTTTTCTTTTGCCATTCATTTTGAATAAATGTTGCTTTGTTTGAATATTTGCTTGAGTTAAATACATAATATGTGCTAAACCCAAAGGTCATGTCTTTAATGTCATTTCTGTGGTAATCCTCGCCTAGGTTAGTATTTAAAAACTGTTGTGAGTTTGACAGATAAAAACCATTGTAAATGCTTGAATACAAATTTAAGGTTAATTTTCGCAAATAAATTTGTGTTTGTAAGTCGAAACGATTTGTATTACCCTGAGAGCTTCCGGCAGAGTTTTTTAATCCTAAACCAATATTAATACTTAGCCATTTGTAGCTAAAGCCTATACCTAATGCCGTTTTTGGTTTAGAGTTATAAATTAATGATTGGTCAATAGCATTATCATTTATTGTGAAATCAGAAAATTTGCTTGATAAAAATGTTCTAACAGTAATTAAGTTTTGAAGTTTGTCGTAATAGGTTGAATCGTAATCTTCATTAAATAATTTCGCAATTATATCCTGTCCATTTAGGGTATAAGAAATGCTAATAAAGGCTATTATAATAATGCAAAACTTAAGTTTCAAAATATTTTTTTCTTAGGAATGGTTGCAACAAAATCTTTAAGGTAAAATGGCTCAAAATAGGCTACATCTTTAAATTGTTTATTATTGAAAGCTTTTTGGGCAAGTGGTGCCATATATTTTGCCGATGGGTAAATACCGTCAATAAACAGTGCGTTATCATGTTTAATTAATTGCTTGCATTTATCGGCACCATCTCCAAAAAATGCTATTTTATTTAATAAAAGTTCTTTTGCATATGAATGTTCATCAATTATTTCGGCAATAGTTTTTCGGATTTGGGTTATATCACTATTAAAAACAGCAGAATATACTTCCATCCTACGGGCATCAATCATTGGGCAAAGCAGGTTTTTTTCCCCTGTAATTTTGTTAGATGCCATGGATGCCATTGCTTGAAGGGTATTTGCTGCTATTAAAGGAATATTTTTAGCATAACAAATGCCTTTTGCCACCGAAACCCCAATGCGCAAACCTGTATATGATCCAGGACCTTCACTAACGCATACAGCTTCAAGATAATCAGGTTTTATACCGTTCTCTGATAAAAGTTCATCAATAAAAACAGTTAATAGCGATGCATGCGACCTATCCTCAAAACTCTCTTTAAAAGCAATAACTTTACCGTTTTTAGCTATTGATGCAGAGCATACCTGAGTTGATGTTTCAATATTTAATATTAGTGCCATTTTTTACTAATTATAAGGCAAATTTAGTAAATAAAAAAGTCCGGTCATAAACCGGACTTTTTTATTTTTATTTTATTAATACCTACAACTGAGTAATTATAAACGTTGAAAGCTATTACTCATTTGATTTAGGTAATTGTATTATTTTTTTACAATCTCTAATAATTCAACTTCAAAAATAAGCATTGAGAATGGAGGTATTGAGCCTCTGCCTTGAGGCCCATATGCTATATTATAGGGGATAAACAATTTCCATTTAGAGCCAACAGGCATTAGCTGTAAGGCCTCTGTCCAACCCGGTATAACCTGTCCAACCCCAAAAGAGGAAGGTTCGCCTCTGTCAACACTGCTGTCAAATACTTCTCCGTTAACAAAAGTACCATGGTAATGAACTTTTACCTTATCGGTAATTTTTGGTTTTGGACCATTACCTTCAACAATAATCTCATACTGCAAACCACTTGCTGTTTCAGTAACCTCTTCAAGTCCTTTGTTTTTTGCAAGAAATTCTTCGCCTGCATTTTTGTTGTCGCCATGCTCGGCTATTAATTGGTCTTCTTGTAATTTCTTAAAAAAGGCATCTAACATTTGCATGTTTGGTTCAGGGTTAATTTTTAATTCACCTTTTTTAAGTGCAGATGCATAACCTTCAATAATTAAAGGGATATTCAATATTGTGTCTAAACCATTTTCGCTAAAGTTTTTATTTAAACCCTTGCCAAAATCAGCACCCAATAAATAACTTACCGAGTCAATTAACGATTGCTCAGGATTAAATACGGTTACAGTACCTGTTGTATCTTTGGCTACCATCATTTGTGATGTTTGTAACTTTCTAAAAAAGCCATCAATTACTGCTTTATTTGAATCAGGGTTTATTTTCAGATCCTTCTCTTGCGTAGTTGCATAAAAAGCTTCAAAATACAAATCCATATCAATCATAGAATCAATTTTTGCCTGCTCAAAATTTTTAAGCATATTTTGCCCTTGAAAAGCACCTAATACATAACTTACCGAATCGGCTTTAGTTACAATGGGTGTGTTACTTGTGTTTTGACATGATATGACACTAATGCCAAACAAAAAAACAATTGCTAATTGTGTAATCTTCATAATATTATAATTTAATTAGTTTTCAGAATTTGCGAATATACAATTTACGAATGAAAATAGTGTGTTAAAATTAAAATAATTCAATAATTAATAGAGGTTCCCTTAATAAAACCACCCCCCAATAAACGGTTGTTTTTATAAAAAGCGGCTGTTTGCCCGGGGGCTATGCTCCATTCGGGTTTTAAAAAAGACACTTTTAGCATGTTGTCATCAATAAACTCAATAGTACTTAAAGCCGATTGTTTTCGGTATCTAATACGGGTAATCACTTCGGTTTTAAAATCTGATTTGTCAATTAAGTTATAGTTTTCTACAATCATATTTGTTTTATACAAATCATCTCTATGCCCAAGTTCAATAGTGTTGGTTTTTAAATTAATTTTTGTAACGTAATATGGTATATTTGGTTCAAGTCCTAATCCCCGTCTTTGACCAACAGTATAAAAAGGGTATCCTTTATGCTCTCCAAGAGTTGTTCCATTTTTATCGATAAACCTCCCCACTCCGGGTAAAGTGTTGGTGTTTTTTAGTTCATTTTCAATAAAAGGTTGATATTTGTTATTTGTAATAAAACAGATGCCTGTACTTTCCTTGTTTAAATCGGTTGAGTTAAAATTGTTTTTTTTCGCTATTTCGCGAATTTCAGATTTCGTGTAATTCCCCAAAGGGAATAAAGCTTTTTGCAATATGCTTTGATTTAACCCCCATAAAAAAAACGATTGCTCTTTATCGGGGTCAACACCTTTTAAAATGTAGTGTTTGTTATTAATAACTGTTTTGTTTACGTAATGTCCGGTGGCTATAAAATTGCACCTGTTTTGTTTGGCAAAATCATTTAGTGCTTTCCACTTTAAAACCACATTACATTTTGCACACGGATTGGGTGTTTTACCACTTAGGTATTCGTTTTTAAAATATGTAATTACCAAATCGTAAAATTCCTGTCTAACATCAATAACGTAATGTTCAATATTAATTTTAGAAGCAAGTTTTTGGGCTTCAACAATATATTGTGGTGTTTTAATATTGATAAAATCATCAGTTTGCGACCATAAACGCAAGGTAACGCCAATAACTTCGTAACCTTGCTTTTTAAGCAAAATAGCTGCAACCGAGCTATCAATCCCACCGCTCATTCCAAGCACTACTCTCATTGCTATTGTTTTTTGCAAAAATAGTAATCAAAAATAAATATCGGTAATTACTTGACTATTATTCTCAATTTTATTAAATTAGGAAAACAAAATTTGTTACTAATCAGTGTTAGAAAATAAATATAAAGTTATGTAACTTATTGATATTCTGATGAAATTGTGTTGCAGTGTTGCAGTGTTGCAGTAAAAAAACTACTGCATCACAAGAAAACAGCATCACAGCCTGCCTGGAATTGGCAGACAGGCATCACAAAAAATTACATTACTCCTTAATTTTAAAGACTTTGCTTACACTGATTAGTAACCAAAATTTTAACCTCATTAAATCAAGTTAAAAAAGGGGGGTAATATGGATAATATTTTATTTAAATACTTTGAGCATAGGTATAAAGAAGCTAATAGCAGAGAAAATACCAAAAAAAAGTTTGGTCCGGTAATTACCATATCAAGGCAATCGGGGTGTGAGGCTAAAAAAATTGCACAAATGCTTACAAAAGAGCTAAACAAAAATGAAAAAAGCAATATATGGAGATGTGTTGATAAAGAGATACTTGAAAATTCGGCAAGAGAACTAAACCTCTCTACTTCAAAAATTAAGCACTTTTATAAAGGGGTTGAAAAATCGAATTTTATAGATATGTTTATTGCCTTTAGCAAAACATATGTTAACGATTTAAAAATAAAAAATACAATTAAAGAGGTAATGGTATCACTTTGCAAACAGGGGAATATTATTTTAATAGGACGTGCAGGAGCTGCTATTTTACAAGACCAACCCAATGTGTTAAATATTAGGCTTACGGCACCATTTTTTTGGCGGATTGAAAATATTATGAAAAACCGCAAAACCGACATTGAAGAAGCGGAAGAGTGGGCGATTGATACCGATGAGAAACGTTTTAAACTTTTCTATCTTTTTCTTGAAAAACAGCCAGGTAACCTCGATTACCTATTTGATGCTACTTTAAACAGAAAAAATTTTGATAAACAAAAAATGGTTGAAATAATTATTCAACTGGCTAAGATGAAAGGTATTTTTTAGCTTGAATTATGCAAGCGGATTGTTTTTGCCAACGAATTATACTTATTTCTTGGCAGTTCCTTTATTTAGTGTTTTTATATAATCTTCCTTGAAAGGTGTTACGTTTTGCCAGCTCTTTTTCAATTTTTGCTACTATTTCAAAATTCTTCATACTATTCCAATGCGGTGCTATTAATTCATTAATGGGCGATGTACTAACAAACCTTTCAATTATTATTTTAGGGTTTAGTACTTCAATAAACCGAATAACAAAATCAAGATATTCTTGAAAATTAAAAAGCTTAACATAGTTGGGGTTTTGCTTGTACCGTTTTGCCAATTGGGTATTTTTAATTACCTGCAGTTGATGCAGTTTTAAAGTTTTTATGGGTAACTCCGATATTATATGTGCATGTTCAAGCATTTGCTTATGTGTTTCACCCGGCAGCCCCAATATTAGGTGTGCTCCCACATCAATTCCATATAAGCTGCACTGTTCAATAGCCTTTACAGAGTCTGTCCAACTATGGCACCGGTTTATTTCATTTAAAGTTTTATTGCTTGTGCTCTCTAAACCAAACTCTATTGTTACCGGTATATCGGTAGCAATCTCTTTAAGCATTTTTAAAATACCTGTGCTAATGCAATCGGGGCGGGTGCCAATTATTAAACCTACTACTTTAGGGTGGGCAATGGCTTCGAGATACAATTTTCTTAAATTGGCAATAGGGGCATAAGTATTTGTATATGACTGAAAATATGCCATATAGTTCATATCGGGGTATTTTTTCTCAAAAAACTTAACTCCTTTTTCAATTTGACCTTTTACAGGAATATCGGTTTCGCAATATCCTGGTTTAAAGGTTTTATTATTGCAATAGATGCATCCTACTGTGCCTTTGGTGCCATCGCGGTTAGGGCATGAAAACCCTACATTTACTGAAATTTTTTGAACACGACCTCCAAAAACGCTCTTTATATAAGTAGGATAATCGTTATACCGCTTTGAATGACCCCATAAAAAGGTATTGTCCATGGTTATAACTTTGAACTCATCTTCCGCAATAGCGATGCAAACTCTATTACATCATTTTCAGTAGTATCATATGAGCACATCCACCTAACCTCGTTGGCATGCTCGTCCCAAACATAAAAAAAGTACTCTTTCTGCAATTTTTGTATCAGTTTACCGGGTATTATGGCAAAAACACCGTTTGCCTGAACAGGTTGCTTAATTTTAACCCCCTTAATATTTTTTGTTTCGTTATAAAGCAATTGTGCCATTTTATTGGCATGTTTAGCGTTTTTTATCCATAAGTTGTTATTAAAAAATGCACTAAACTGGGCTCCAATGTATCTCATTTTTGATGGCAGTTGCATACCCTGTTTTCTAAAGTATTTAAAATTTTTAGCCAAGCCATTATTTAAAAATAGAACTGCCTCGCCGTACATCATCCCATTTTTTGTGCCCCCAAACGAAAGTACATCAACACCGGCATCTTTGGTAAACTCTTTAACGGGTACATTAAGCGAGGCTACAGCATTTGATATGCGGGCACCATCCATGTGTAGGTAAAGATTATTTTTATGGGTATAATCGGCTAAAGTTTTTATCTCATTAACAGTATAAACTGTTCCAACCTCGGTGGGTTGTGTAATTGAAATAATGCCGGGCTGGCTATGGTGCTCAAAACCAAAACTATGCATGTGTTGCTTAATGTTGTCAACTGTTAGTTTTCCATCGGGGGTTTTTACCGATAAAATTTTCATACCTGTAAATTTCTCGGGTGCTCCACATTCGTCAACATTAATATGGGCTGTGTCGGCACATATTACCGAATTAAACGATTTACCGATATTATTTAGCCCCAGCACATTAGCTCCTGTGCCTGTAAAAACAAAAAACACCTCAATATCGGCACCTATCATTTTTTTAAACTCATTAATTGCTTTTTGTGTATAAATATCGTCGCCATAGGCAACGGCATGTCCTGTATTGGCTTTTGAAATAGCTGTAATAATTTCCGGAGAAATCCCGCTATTGTTGTCGCTTGCAAATCCTCTTATTCTCATAGTAAAATATAGTTTAAACCTTATGTTTTGAACAAATGTACACGATTTTTATTAAACCTTGCTTGAGTTTGAAATCAATGTTGTTTTTTATATTATTTAGGGCTTACTTAGAAACACATAATTGTTTTAATGTCAGTAATTGGTGTACTACGGATTTTCTCAGCAAGTTCTATTTATCCTTTACTATTGCATGAATTTTCATAAAAAAATAGCTTATTAAGCTATTGTGCTTTATGTAATTATGCTATTTTTTTGTACAAAATACTAATTAAGCAATTGGGTGTAAATTGTAATTTGCACAATATAAAATAAGCATTAAGCTAAAAGCAAAAAATTACATACTGAGTGGTATTATGGCTATATGAGTATTTTTTATAAAAGCGGCACGTATTGTTTAACATAAATATATAGTTGCTTACATTATATTATTAATTTCTTCTTGTTTTAAGAACATAGCTGCCCAAAATAATAAGTTAGGAAAAAAGCCCAAAAATTCCAATTTTTGAAGTGCAAACTTTAAAACAAAAATTATGGGCTTTCTTCCACCGCATAAAAACACAAAAAAATCTGAAAAGCCATTAATGGCACAGATATTAAAATTAATACCAAATCACATTCTTAAAGATTCGGTACGGATACATTAGACTGATAAAGGTTGTTCAGCTTATAAAACGTATGACCAATTAGTTGCCATGACTTTCGGACAGCTATACATACCAATATAAAAGTATTGGATTACCAACCGAAATAAGTGGGAATCACCAATTAATTAATTATAATTGGTTTAATAAGGTTACAAATATTACTGAAGCAGAAAAAATTAAATATAGGTTTACTTATGGACCTGATAATAATAGACGTATAATGCGCAGCTATGAAAATAGTGTTTTAAAAAGCACTAAATATTATGCAGGGGTATTTGAAAAAATTGTTAATACCGATGGCAGTTATAAAGAATATACTTATATTAACACGCCAACCGGGCTATCGGCTGTTAATATTAAAAACTCGGACGGCTCAAATAATTTGTATTATATACACACCGATTATTTAGGTTCAATTATGGCACTAACAAACCAATACGGAGCTATTGCTGAGAGTTATTTTTATGATGCATGGGGACGCCGTAAAAATCCTGATAATTATAACCAACCCGACACACGTACCAGTTTGTTAATTGACCGTGGTTTTACGGGGCATGAGCATTTAGATAATGTTGGTTTAATAAATATGAACGGTAGGTTATACGACCCTTTACTTGGCCGTATGCTTAGCCCCGATATTTTTGTACAAAACTCCAGTTTTACCCAAAGTTTTAACCGCTACAGCTATTGTTGGAACAACCCATTACGTTATACCGACCCAAGCGGTTACATTGTAAAACCCAGTGATAATGATATAGATAGAACGGGGGGAGGTAATTATAGTATTATGCACTTTTTTACTAATGGATTAGATAAAAGAGCAAACTCAAATAACCTTTGGGGCGATGGTACTTATACAGGAGGATATACCGGATTAAATTATGATCAAACAATGTATATCCTTGGATATACTTGGGTTGAAAATATTGGTGAGTGGGTAAGTGTAAAGACCATAAACGATGCCTCAAACGAGGGGGATGGTAGAATCAATTTAGGGACTGATTCAAATCCTTATTCGACTATAGTTGATTTTCTGAGAGCATTGCCACACGACTCGGACAAACAAGGTTTGGTTGGAGAACTTTTTGTTCCTTCCACTGGGAAATATGGTAAAAGTGATGGAAGGTATGGAACCATTACTTATCCAGTTACAGTTCGAGGTCATAATATTGAAATAATTTTACAGTTTAATCCAGATAGTCATTTAACAGGTCGCGTATCTCAAAAAAATATGAAGGGACTTAATGGGTGGGAATTTGACATTAGAGGATATGGACAAATGCAATTACATAATGATTCATACTCTCCTATGCTGATTAGAATACATTATCCTTCATATGATGCTTATGGCTTATATAAATCAACATGGAATTACATATATGGGAGGACAGACCAATGGTAAGGAGTAAAATAATTATCTTATCTATTTGTTTGGTATTGGCTTCTTGTTTTAATCAAGAAGAAAGTAAAGACATATCTGGAGATTGGTATTTTGTCGATTATATTAATGGAGATACAATTTATAACGAAGTGTATATTGACAATGAATATTTCCTTTATTATCTTGACATGCAAGGGTTTACTGCCAAACAGATGTATGAAATATCAAATAATTCTATCTTATTTTATTTTAGAACGGAAACAGAGGATGTAAAAACCAATTACAGACCTAGGTTACAGATAACTAATGAGAATGAATTTTTACTTGTCGATAAAGAACAAACCATTAAATTCAAAAGGTTAAAGAATACAGTTTTCACTTTGGATAGTATTAAAAAAGAAGAAGATAATTATCTTTTTGAATACCATTTTTATAAAAGAAGGAACAAGTATTTTTTTAACTTGGGTTATGACGTAGACACAACACTTAATGAAATAATTTTTGAAGAAGAGTCAATAGGTCCAGCTTAATGTTAGAATTAGATAATGAAAACTCTCAGCCTTAGGTTGGGAGTTTTTGTATTTAGAGTGCAGCTATATTCCTTAGTCTACTTCGTTTAATAAAAGCGTCAATCACATCTTTAATGGTAGATTTGTCTTTGTTGTCCATCTCCTGTAATGCTTTAAACTGTGCTAAAAGCTCATTGTCCTTTATAGCTTGTTGTGCCTTTTGCTTAGTATTGCCATACACAAGAAAATCTATAGACGTATAATGCGCAGCTATGAAAATAGTGTTTTAAAAAGCACTAAATATTATGCAGGGGTATTTGAAAAAATTGTTAATACCGATGGCAGTTATAAAGAATATACTTATATTAACACGCCAACCGGGCTATCGGCTGTTAATATTAAAAACTCGGACGGCTCAAATAATTTGTATTATATACACACCGATTATTTAGGTTCAATTATGGCACTAACAAACCAATACGGAGCTATTGCTGAGAGTTATTTTTATGATGCATGGGGACGCCGTAAAAATCCTGATAATTATAACCAACCCGACACACGTACCAGTTTGTTAATTGACCGTGGTTTTACGGGGCATGAGCATTTAGATAATGTTGGTTTAATAAATATGAACGGTAGGTTATACGACCCTTTACTTGGCCGTATGCTTAGCCCCGATATTTTTGTACAAAACTCCAGTTTTACCCAAAGTTTTAACCGCTACAGCTATTGTTGGAACAACCCATTACGTTATACCGACCCAAGCGGTTACATTGTAAAACCCAGTGATAATGATATAGATAGAACGGGGGGAGGTAATTATAGTATTATGCACTTTTTTACTAATGGATTAGATAAAAGAGCAAACTCAAATAACCTTTGGGGCGATGGTACTTATACAGGAGGATATACCGGATTAAATTATGATCAAACAATGTATATCCTTGGATATACTTGGGTTGAAAATATTGGTGAGTGGGTAAGTGTAAAGACCATAAACGATGCCTCAAACGAGGGGGGTATTCCACTCACAGGAGTAAAACTTTATAGTGCAA
>CBDUWQ010000086.1:0-14952 GCA_965370965.1 uncultured Bacteroidales bacterium | reverse complement strand
CTTCTGATATTCAAATATATAACATGAATATTTTAACTTAGTAAAGTAGAAGTAGGTACATTTTTATATAAAACCGATAATTTATCGCCATTGTACAGTATTAATTTAAGCGGAACAAGTGGTATTGAGGATTATACGTATAATCAAACTTTTTTTGGCAGATACGAAAATCCGGGAGCAGGAACATTCCTTTCAAATCAGTTTATTCCCAACCAAGGAGCCTTTTCTGTTTATACTCCTCACGGAAAAACTAACGAGTGGTTAGTTTCATTTAATATTAGTTCCGATATCCCTTTTCTGCCATCAGCATTACCTTTAAAAGTTTATGCCAATGCAGCAGTTTTTGGAAATACCGAGCCTGTTGCAGGATACTCAAACCTTGAAAATTTTGCTTGGGAAGCAGGTATAAAACTATCAATGATAAATAATAGTATCAAAGTATTTATTCCACTTGTCATGTCTAAAGATTTAGCTAATATTTCGGGCGATAATTATTCAAATGATTTTGAGAGAATCAGGTTCTCATTTAATCTTAACAGTTTAAACCCTATTGATTTAATTGAAAACGAATTTTAACCTGTATAATGCTGGAATGAGAGTGCACCGAAAAGCAGCTAAGCGGATATTTTTATTAGGGACAAAAATTTATTAAACAGCATATCAGCATGTTAAAAACCTGCTAAGTGGAAATGCAGAAATATCAGTTTTTGAGCAAGCACCCTAAGTTTATTTATATTTCTGAAAATAAACGTTTTATACCAATTGTGATATAAAACGGACGATAAATAAATTAGAGTATATTATTCTTTATCAAGGCGAAAAATCTTTGAATAGCTATGTTTATTGAAATGATGTATTTATTTGCAATAAATGAATTATATCCACTAAATTTGTAGTATCATTATTTTGTGCAAGCACTATTTATGCATAAGCGGCAAATTATAAACATAATATAAAACAAATAAAACTTAAAATTATGATAATAAAAAAAAAAATATTTTTAACATTTTTTATGGCTGCTATAACTTTTTTATCATGCGATAAAAATGATTATAAATCCGTTAATAACGATATGATAATTGACTATAATTGTACTGTTTTATCAAAAATACCGACCGATGCTATTAGTGATGCAAAAAACAGTTTGCATATTGCCTATGGGCACACCTCGCACGGCAGTCAACTAACAAATGGTATGAGTGCACTCGCACATCAGAGTACTGAATTAATTGGCTATAAAGGTGATATTTATGAATGGAACGATGGTGGTACAGACAATGCTCTTGATATAGACGATTATTTTGGCTCGGGTGATTTAGGTCATAATGGAGATACAACATGGGCTCCATATACAAGAACCTATCTTACCGAAAACCCTGATGTAAATGTAATTATTTACTCATGGTGCGGTGGTTGTTCCGATAACACAACCCAAGGTATTCAAACATACCTTGATAAAATGAATGAACTTGAACAGGTCTATCCCAATGTTAAATTTGTATATATGACAGGGCATACCGAGATTTCGGCAGATTTGGTTACCAAAGCAAGCAATAACCAAATTAGAGCCTATTGTAAAGCAAATAAAAAAATATTATATGATTTTGCCGATATTGAAAGCTATAACCCCGATGGCACTTATTTTGAGTTTGTAGATGACGATTGTGACTATTTTAATTCAGATATGCAGCATCAGGGTAATTGGGCTGTAGAGTGGCAAGAGTCGCATACTGAAGGGGTTGATTGGTACAATTGCAGTGCTGCACACTCGCAACCTTTAAACGGAAACCGCAAGGCATATGCTGCATGGTGGCTGTGGTGCAGCCTTGCAGGCTGGTCGGGAAAATAAAGTCTTTTATTTGTGTCTGTCAATAAAGTCGAGAGTTTGAACTATAAAGTTCGAATTTAAGCCCGCCTTAAGGTAACCCTGAACGAATTAGTTGGGCAGGGCATTCGATAAATTCAAAACAAGAGTCCGCCGCGGCGGATTGACGTTTTCTTGCAAAGACTAATTAGCATCGTAATTGCCAACAAATGATACTATTGCAGCCGCACAACCGGGCATAGCTTCGGCAAATGATATTGAAATATAATATACCTGAGTTTTTGAGCAGAAAAAATCAAAATATTCATATGTAGTACCGTCATCAGGGTCGTAATTATAACCGTAAAAATTGGTAAAATCATATAGCTTCATTATAACCTGATCGGTACAATCCTTATCGGCTCTAATATTAAACCTGTAATGTGTTCCCTTATTTAGTAATATTGCAAACTCCTTTGCAGGTGGTTTTTTAGGACTTCCCTCTTCAAGCCTGACCCTAAAATCTTTTAAGTAAGTGGCATTACCAATTTCTTGAAGTACAATATCTTTTAAAATATTGCCACATTGTGCATGTGCTGTGTTTGGTATTAAAAGTAACATGTACAATGCAAAAATCAGAATTACTTTTAATACTAATAAGTTATTCTTTTTTTTGTTAACCATTTTTCAATACACTTTTTTATTTCGGCATGAAATTTATAAATAATCATTTAGATACAAAAATTATTCTGCCCCAAATTCCATTAAATATGATTTTAAAAACTCATTTAATTCTCCATCAAGTACTGCTTGTACATTTGAGGTTTCATAATTTGTTCGTACATCTTTTACCATTTTATACGGGTGTAAAACATAGCTGCGTATTTGCGAGCCCCACTCAATCTTCTTTTTTGAGCCCTCAACTTTTGCTTGCTCCTCCTGTTTTTTTCTTAATTCAAGTTCATACAATTGCGATTTTAGCATACGCAATGCATTCTCTTTATTTTTATGTTGCGATCGTGTTTCGGTGTTGCCAATAACAATTCCTGATGGGGCGTGGTGTAGCCTAACACCTGTTTCAACTTTGTTTACATTTTGCCCACCGGCTCCGCTACTCCTAAATGTGTCCCATGTAATATCAGCCGGATTAATATTTATCACAATGCTATCGTCAATTACAGGCGAAATATAAACCGACGAAAAAGTAGTTTGGCGTTTGCCCTGTGCATTAAAAGGTGATATGCGCACAAGCCTGTGCACACCATTTTCGCCCTTTAAAAAACCATATGCATAATCGCCAGTAATTTCAAGCGTAACTGTTTTTACACCTGCCTCATCGCCGGGCAGGTAATTAAGCTCACGGACTTTATAGTTGTTTTTTTCGGCCCAACGTATATACATACGCATAAGCATCTCGGTCCAATCAAGGCTTTCTGTCCCGCCTGCTCCCGAATTAAGCTTTACAATTGCGCTCAAAACATCCTCATCGTTACGGAGCATGTTTTTCAACTCTAAATCTTCAATAAGTTTTAGCGTTGTTTTGTACTGACTTTTAACTTCAGCATCTTCAGCTTCACCAACTTTATTAAAATCAATTAGTACCTGTAAATCATCGCTTGCAGCTTGAGCTTGGTTAAAACCAATAACCCAACCCTTTATTCCTTTAATCTTTTTTAGCTGATCTTCGGCTTTTTTTGGGTTGTCCCAAAAATTGGGATCCTGGGTTTTTTGTTCTTCCTCCTCAATCCGTATTGTTTTATTTTCAATGTCAAAGATGCCTCCTCAGCGCATCAATTCGCTCAATAATGTCTTTATTTAGTTCGGTATTAAACATTCGTATTCAATTTAGTTTGTACAAAAATAATATACATTGCAGCAATTTCAAATGTTATTAGCTAATTTTATTATATCAAAAACATTGTTGGCCTCAAATCCTTTTGAAATAACATACTTAGCTGTTTTTTGCTTTTTTTCAAAATTATTTTTCCCTTTAACAGATTTCATTTTTTTATCAATCTCATATTTAATTACCTCTTTGTATGCCTGTTCATCAATTGTATCAATAAACTTGATAATAGTTGACTCGTCAATTTTTTTCTGCTTAAGCTGATACCTGATTTTAATTTTGCCCCAATGGTTATATTTAAACTTATCGTTAATAAATGCACTAACATACCTGTTGTTGTCAATATATTTTTCTGTTATTAGATGCCGTATTATTATTTGCCAGTCAGCTTTTGAAACATCCCATTTTGCAAGTCTCTCCTCAATATCATTAATACAATACTCGCGGTTACTGCAAATATGCATACATTTATTAAGGGCTTTTTTATAATCCATATGGTTTAACTGTTGTTTTACAAAAACAAAAGGGTTTTTTATAGATTTTTTTTAGGTTATACATCAATTTTAGTGGGTTAATTGTAACGGTCAATTGTATGTGGTAAATTTCGAAACTATTAACCGCTAAACTGACTTGGGATTTCAGCAGGCTAAACTTCGATATATCACTTTATCTACCATTACTTTTATAAAGCATTGTAATAAGTGCCTGATTATTCGCTAATAAGATCTCTAATTTCTTGTTGTAATTTTTTTAAATCATTTGATACTATAGCCCAAATAATATCTTCTGAAACTGAATCATACCCATGGATTATCCTATTCCTTGTGTCAATAATTTTTCTAGCGTTAGTTATATTAATTTCAGAATTTACTTTAAGAATCTTACTAATAGCTTCACCATTTATTTCAATATTTCTTTCTATTGCTTTTCTTGTTTTTAAGTCTTTTTGAAATTCAAAAAAGCTTCTTTTATCTGGAAGAAATTCTTCTATTTCATCAATAGACTGTTGAATGTCTTCAAGCCAAGTTTTGACTTCCATTTTCATAAATTAAAATTTTAGTTTGGTCTATTTCACTTTTTAAAAATCTATTTCTAATCGCTTTTTGTTCAAGAAGGTCAATTTGTCTTTTTAGTATTTCTTCAAGTTGAAATTTTAAATTAAAATATTTATCTGAGTATGAAATTGGGTTATTGTCATCAATATCTACTATAAAGTCTATATCACTATCAGCTTTAAATTTTTCTGTAGTAACCGAACCAAAAGCAAATAGTGTCTTTACCTCGTTCAATTCACAAAGCTTCTTAATCTGTTCTGTATATTGATTCAATATTCTCATACAAATACAAAGATAATACTTTTTTAATTCAGCATGACAATGGCGAGACCTTATCCGTTTTTTGCATTTTCTACTACAATAAGATATGTCAATAATTATTTTGTTACGATTCCTTAGTAGTTTTCAATATAGTCCTATTAGTGAGGATTTTACTAATAACACCCAATAAAAACGGCTTTAATCATCCTATCTTTCCCATTTATGTCTTTTTTTATTTCAATTTGTGAGTATTGCAATTCCTCTAGCATATTTTTTACCTCTTTGCCTAATGCCTCATTAATTTCAAAAAACAGTAACCCCTTGTTATTTAATAATTTATTGCCCAAAATAGCAATCTCTCTATAAAAAATAATAGGGTTATCATCGGTTACAAATAGTGCCAATTCGGGTTCATAATCCAATACATTGGGTTTCATAAAAACTTTTTCGCTTTGCCTAACATATGGAGGGTTACTAACTATAATATCTATACGCTTTGGCAGTAGTGTGCAATTTGCATCTAAAATATTGCACTCTATAAAATTTATATTTACACAATTATTTTTGGCATTGGTTTTTGCAATATCAATTGTCTTTTTTGATATATCGACCGCAAAAACTTTGATATTCTGTATGTTTTTTGCTAACGATATTGCAATGCAGCCACTACCTGTACCAATATCAAGTATTTTTAGATTTTCTTTATTACAATCGGTTAAAACCCAATTTATCAATTCTTCCGTTTCAGGACGTGGTATTAAAACCGCAGGATTTACTTTAAATTTAAGGTTATAAAATTCGGTTTCACCAATAATATATTCAATAGGCTCATTGTTAGCCAAACGACTGCCAATAATTATTATCTCATCATAATTATGTTTAGATATAAGCATGTCAGGATTTGCCATTACCTGAATTTTTGTAAGGTTAACTGCTTTGCTGTATATAAAAAACAGCAATTGCTGTATTTCAGGAATGGAATAAACGTTTTTAAGCTTATTTTTAAGTTGGTTATTAATTTGTTGAATTGTAAATTGCATGCTTATTTTTTATTAAGATAATTAATGGCACAAATTTTCATGATGCTTTATTTTATGGAATCAAAAGTATAAAAAACAAAGTTATGGATAATAAAACCCTGCATGAAAAATTTATGAACCGCTGTTTGCAGTTGGCACAAAAGGGCAAAGGCAAAGTAGCTCCAAATCCGTTGGTTGGTGCAGTTATTGTTCATAATGGGAAAATAATTGGCGAGGGTTTTCACCAAAAATATGGCGAGCCTCACGCCGAGGTAAATGCAATTAATTCTGTTACCAACAAAACTTTGTTGCCACAATCAACAATATATGTAAGCCTTGAACCTTGCGCCCATTTTGGCAAAACCCCTCCATGCGCCGATTTAATTATAAATAATAAAATTACGAATGTTGTAATTGGCATGCAGGATCCATTTGCAAAAGTGAATGGTTTAGGCATAAAAAAAATGAAACAGGCAGGTTGCCATGTTAAGGTTGGCGTACTTAAAAGTAAGTGTATGGAGCTTAATAAAGAGTTTATTGTATATCATACACAAAAAAGACCTTTTGTAATTTTAAAATGGGCAAAAACTCTTGACGGATTTATAGATGTAACCCGTAAGCCCGAAAATACTCAACAACCAAACTGGATAACCAACGAGGTATGCAGGTCGTTAGTTCACAAATGGAGGTCGGAGGTTAAAGCTATTATGGTAGGCACAAATACTGTTAAAATGGATAACCCTGAGCTTAATGTAAGGAGCTGGGCTGGGGAATCGCCTTTACGCATTGTTATCGATAAAAATTTGAGCCTTTCAAGCTCTTTAAAAATTTTTAACAACATGTATTCAACATTAGTTTTAAACCAATTTGAGAGTAAAACTGCCGATAATACAGAGTTTTATAAAATAGGATTTGGTAAAAATTTTATTTCTGATTTATTGAGGCTTTTATATAAACGGGGTATAAGCAGTCTGTTTATAGAGGGCGGACAAGCATTGCTTAACTCATTTATTACCGAGGGGTGTTGGGATGAAGCAAGGGTTTTTACAGGTAACAAGTATTTTAAAAAGGGTGTTGAATCTCCAAGAATTGATGGTAAAATTGTGGCACAAGAAAAATTGCGCGACAATATTTTAACCGTATTTAACTAACAATCAGTAATATACAAAAACACCAATATTTTACAACTTGCTAATATTCAGTTGGTTGCAAAAATATAACAAACTATTGAATAAGCTTTTATGAACAAATTTTTGAATTCTTTGATTATCAAGTAATAAAATACTAAATTTGGAACGTTCAACAACCAATTGTTAATTATGAGAAAGGCAACTTTTATATTAGCTACATTATTTTTTTCGCTATTTTTTTATAGTACTAATGCACAGGTTATTAGAGGTAATGGAAAAATAAAAATTGATATCAGGGAGCTAAAGGGTTTTAATGAAATTATTGCCCAAGGAGGTTTTAACCTGATTTTAACACAAGGCGATAAGGAAGGGGTTAAAATTGAAACTGATGAAAACATTATTGAACTTTTTCAAACCCGTATTAATGGCAAAAAGCTTTATATCACTATGGTTGCCGATGTCAGAAGATCAAGTAAACTAAATGTCTATATATCAATTAAAGAGTTAACAAGTATTATTCTCTTAAATGACATCTCATTAAAAACCGAAAGTGTCATCCATTTTGATGAACTTTCGATTTTCTCGGGAGGTATGAGCCAAATTAATATGGAGCTGTTTGCCGCCAAACTTACCTTGCAAATGGTTGATGGTACTTATGCCTACCTTAAGGGTTATTCAGAAGTTTTTAAGGTTGAAATTCACGACGAAACTGAGCTAAACGCATTTAACATGCAAACTGACTCGTGTAATGTTCTCTCATCGGGTTTAACCGAAGTGAGCATTGATGTTCAAAAAGATTTAAAGCTGCTGGTTACAGGCGGAAGCAATTTATACTATACCGGCAATCCTAAAGTTAGCAAACGTATTTTTTCAAGTACAGGCTTTATTGTAAAAAGGAAACAAAAGAAATAGCTCTGAAATTTTCTATGCTTTTATAACAGCATTGCTAATTATATAATCATTAATAACTTTTTTAAATTCTAAACTTCCATTATTTAAAAACATTACCTCAATAGGCAAAAAGTATATGGGCAATTTATGCAGCTTATGTGGTATGGTATCTGCTTTAAGCCTTACAGCATCTTTCTCGGTACATACAATTATTTTTTGTTTTTGGTTTATGGCTAAGTAGCTGTTAATAATTTTATTTGTATCGGCAGGTTTAAACTCATGATGGTCGGGAAAAGCAAGTTTGGTTATTTGTGCCCCCACATCCTCTAATTTTTGATATAAAGGTTTAGGGTTAGCAATTCCGGTTAATACCAATGTTTCAATATTTTTTAGGTCGTTAATGCTTTTAAGATTTGAGTTTTGCCCTTTAAAAATAGGTACTAAGTGGTTATACTTAAACGTAGTATAAAAAAGTTTTTGATAAGGAAATAGGTTTAGCTCCTTTTGCATAATCCTAAAATTGATAGGAGTCATGTTGCCAGGGCATTTTGTAACAATTACAATATTAGCCCTATGTTTGTTTTTTGCAGATTCCCTTAGCCTGCCAACAGGCAGCATGTAATCTTTTGTAATGGGTTTATTGTAATCAATAAGCAAAATGTTTAAACCCGGAGTTACATGTCTGTGCTGATATGCATCATCTAAAAGAATTACGGCAGGGGGCTTATCTCTGCTTATGACTTTATTAATAGCATGCACCCTTTTTTCATCAACAATAACAGTTGTATTATTGAATTTTTGTTTTATTTGCAAGGGTTCGTCACCAACATCACTAACTTTTGATTGCGTGCTAACCTCTAAAAAGCCTTTGGTTTTTCGTTTATAACCCCTGCTTATTGTGCATGTAGTGTAATTATTAAGTAAACTTAACAGATACTCAATATGTGGTGTTTTGCCGGTGCCCCCAACAGTAATATTACCAATGCTAATAACAGGCAGGTCAAATTTTGTCGATTTAATCCAACCCCAGTCAAAAAATATATTTCTAATGGTTACTATTGTGCCGTATAAAAATGAAAATGGAAGAAGATACCAATGCATTTTATCTAAATTTTAAAATAAACGGTAATGTCGTGCATTATTCAAAGTCTAGCACGATTTGAATATTCTCTTTAACTAACTCAATCAATTCATCAGGTAATACACCAACCCTCTTAGTCAGTCTTTTATTATCAATCGCACGAATTTGGTCAATCATTATATCACAAGCTTGATGCACATTAGCAATTCCTTTTTTTATATGTACTCTTAAAATTTCAGAGTCTTTTTTAACGTTTGTTGTAATCGGACAAACAATTGTATAAGGGTGAGGAATCTTATTAAGCAAATTAGTCTGAATCACTAAAACTGGTCTTGTTTTACTTGGCTCGGTTCCAATCTGTGGATTTAAGTCTGCAATCCATATTTCAAATTGTTTAATCTGCATAATCAATCTCCTCGAAGTCTTTAAGTACAGACATTGAATCCGATTTAACAATGCTTGATTCCTTTTTTAGTTTTTTTTCAAGAATCAGCTTACGTTGAAGTTTATTATAATATTCAATAGCTTCGTTAATGTACCGATTGCGTGGTTTCTTTAGCCGAGAAAGAATCTTTTCAGTCTCGCCAAAAATTGAATTATCTATTTTTAATGATACTGTTTTCATAATACTCTATTTAATATCACAAAAGTATATCTATTTAGTATATCAAACAAGTATATTTATTTAATGTATCTTTTAAGAATTATTAACAATAAATACTTAAAAAATTTATCTGAGAATTACTTAACCCGTATTACCTGTTTTCATGTTTGCAGAATCTCGGTCAACAGCACTACTAACTTATATATGGGAATATTTAAAGGGTTCGCTAATAATCAAAATACTATAACATTTACACACTTTTTCAAATGAACCCTCAAAGAGGCAACAACACATTAAAAATCATTCGGCTTCAAGATAAAACCTTATCTCTGAGCACCTTGAATATACAATGTGTATATTTCTTCAAATTTCTTTGAAACATCATCCGAAAGTTCTTTGCTGCCATATTTGCTTGCTAAGCCGCTTAACCACTGTATTGTGCCTACAATAAACTGTTTTTCTTGGTCTGCAACATTACCCTTTTTTTCTTGAAGCCTTACATAGTAATCCATATCCGATACAGCATCATCAGCCATTTGAGTAATTATTTCAATGCCTTTTTCTGTCATTCCGGCTTCAAAAAAGGCTTCAACAAATTGCGCATCATAAAGTTCTAAAGGTACTTTTTCAAGTGGCAACACCTCAAGTCCTCTTTTTAATACTGTTTGAGCAGAATCTTGTTTGCCTTCGGTAACAAGTGCTTTTGCCAAACGCCCAAAGTTGTTTCGCACTTTAACAATACGTATAGTCCTTCTTGTATTCTCGTCTAAATACACATCGGGGTCACTCATATTTCCCCAACGGAATTTATTCATAATATTGTCATAAAGTATATCGGTATCAATGCGGCCGATTGCCTGATGATTAAATTTTGTTTTTATTGGTACAAACCTGCTTGCAAATCCTTCTAACTGGAAATAATCGCGCATATTGGTTTGGTTGCCCGAGCCTACCGAAACAAAATATATAGGGCGCTCCCAATTGGACGAAGTCAATAAATCCAATATCATCAAATCGTTTTTCAATACATAATTACTGTTTATGCTCCATTTAATTTCATCAACTATTAGGTTGGCATTTTCAGGCTTAACAACACCCTCTTTAATTACTTTATTTTTATCAACAGTTATTTTAAATTTTTTGGTCGGAAAATAATTTGTCTTTTCGTTTAGAGTTGTCTGAACCTGTGTCCTTGCATCATCGCTGGCAACAAATTCAATTACCTGTTTTAGCTCAACATATTCTTTCATGCGCTCAAATACTGGTACTTGGTCTCGCTTACCAACCACATATTGGTCTTTTGTTAAGGTAAATGGTATAGGTTCCGAATCATAATATTTTGACTTCATTTGGTCAATATACCAATCGGTAATTAGGTATGGCAGGCATATTACCCTTACATCGGTGCGTATTTCCTCAACCTCTTGTATGTACCATAACGGAAAGGTATCATTATCGCCGTTAGTAAATATTACACCGTTTTTTTCGCAGGAGTTTAGGTAATTATAGGCAAAATCGCGCGCTATGTAGCGGTTTGACCTGTCGTGGTCGTCCCAGTTTTCGGCAGCCATTAGCCCCGGTATAAATAGCGTGGCAATAGTTGCAAAGGCTGCCGCCGGCACGTGTCCTGCAATTTTGCTCAGCCTATCGTAAATTGACAATACGCCAAGACCTATCCATATTGCAAATGCATAAAATGAGCCTGAAAATGCGTAATCTCTTTCGCGGGGCTGAATTGGGTATTGATTTAAATAAATAACAATGGCCAATCCGGTTAGTATAAACAGGGTCATTACAATCCAAAAATTGCGTTTGTCTTTGCTTAGTTGATAAAGCAACCCTATTAAACCTAACAAAAATGGCAGCATAAAATATCTGTTATGAGCCTTGTTGTTGGCATATTTTGAAGGCAGGTTATCTTGTGATCCTAAGCCTAATATGTTTTGATCAAATGCATCGATACCGGTAAGCCAATTGCCATTTAAAATACCGCCATGTCCTTGGTAATCATTTTGTTTACCCGAAAAATTCCACATAAAATACCGCCAATACATATGTCCTATTTGGTAACGGACTAAAAATCGCATATTTTCAACAAAAGTTGGTTTGTTAAAGGTTTGCATTTCACCACGGTTATTTTTAGCTTTTATTTTATGCCCTTTTATTTTTGCCCATTTTTTATACTCTTGAATATGTTCGGCTTTTGAACTCCACATTCGTGGAAACAGCATGGTTAATTTGCTGTTGTAATTGTATTCAATTTTTTTGCGCCCCTCAACATATTTTTTGCCATCTTTTCTCCAAGTTTTGGATCCATCTTTATATGGGTCATTAATATTTAATGGTGTTTCGTAATATTGTCCTGAAAATAATGGATTAGAACCATATTGTTCGCGATTTAAATATGCAAGCAGCGAATAAGCATTTTCGGGGTCGTTTTGGTCAATAGGTGGAGTAGCCGCCGAGCGTATCATTATAATTGCATACGACGAGTAGCCTATCATCATTACAGTAAATGCCAAAATAATGGTATTTAAAATTACCATTTTTTTTCGGCGGGTATAATAAATTGAATATGCCAAAGCAGCAAACATTGCTATTATAAAAAATATAACACCCGAGTTAAATGGCATTCCAAAAATGTTTACAAATAATAAATCAATAATAAAAGAAATTTTTACCACGCCCGGCACAACACCCCACATAATAAAACCTAAAATTACAATTGATAATACCAGCGACCAAAAAACTCCTTTTGGGGTTGCTTCATATTTTCTGAAATAATATACCAATACCATTGCCGGAATAGCAAGCAAATTTAGCAGGTGCACGCCAATTGACAGACCCACAATATAGGCTATTAAAATAATCCATCGGTTACTGTATTTCTCATCGGCAATATTTTCCCATTTTAGTATTGCCCAAAACACAAAGGCCGTTATTAACGATGAGGTGGCATACACCTCACCCTCAACCGCCGAAAACCAAAACGAGTCGGAGAATGTATAGACCAATGCACCTATTAACCCGCTGCCGATTATAGCAATTGATTGACCAAGGTTTAATTCTTTAACTTTTAAAATTCTGCGGGCTAAATGCGTAATAGTCCAAAAAAGAAATAATATAGTAAAAGCACTTGCTAATGCCGACATTACATTAACCCACATGGCTATTTTTTCGACATTGCCACCGGCAAAATTGGCAAAAAAGTTTGTTAACAGCATAAATACCGGTGCACCCGGTGGGTGTCCAACCTCAAGCTTATAACCTGTTGCTATAAACTCGCCACAATCCCAAAAACTGGCTGTTGGCTCAATTGTACTTATATAAACAAATGCTGATATAGCAAATACCAACCAGCCAAAAATGATATTTAATTTTTGATATTTCATAGATACCTATTTTTTTTATTTTAGTAGCGCGTTAACAATAAATTAAACCGCAACTAATAGAACGTTATTTATCGTATTTAATTATTTTATATATATTTTTGATTTTTATAAGCCTAATGCCAAATGCCAATATCACACTTATTGATACCATAATTACTGAACTAATTATCCAGTTGTATGGTAAATCCTTTGAAATTATCCCTATAAGGGTAACCCCCGATGCAAATATCAATAATAAAACAATAAGTTTATAATTTATTCGGAGTTTAAAAATTTTATATGCAATTATTACTTGAATAAATGCTGTTAAAAGCTGGGTTGACAAGCTTGAGATTGCCGACCCAAGTGCCTGATATTTAGGTATTAATATAAGATTCATTATTATATTGAGTGCCATGCCAAAAAATGCCATAATATTTAATTGCTTTAAACTACCGTTGGCGGTTAGCAATGTACCAAATATGTATGTAATTGATATGGGAATATATCCAAACATTAAAATAGCAAATATATTTGCCGATGTGGAGACGTGCTGGTGGTATAAAAGATTCATAATTTCGGTGCTGTAAAACGCACTGGTTATAGCTACAATAATGGCAGGCACAACAACAAGTATAAACGATAATTGAGTTAGTTGTCCAATAGCCTGCTTTTGTTTTAACATTTTTGAGAAAATGGGAAGTAGCAACCCTGCAAAAAGTAGGGCAAACATTGATGCCGCATCTAAAATACGAAATGCCTGTGCATAAATTCCTGCCTGACGACTGCCATCAACTAATAGGCGTTCAAGTAAAATAGCATCAAAACGATTATACGATGCCATTAATAATGCAAGTATGGCAAATGGATAACTCTTTTTTAAAATTGCAAGCGAAAATTGAAGGTCAAATTTTATTTTTATTTTGCCGGTGCGCACTAAAACCAATATAAATGCAATAAATGCGGTAATACTATATGCGGCTGTTTGAGCAAAAACAAACCATTTTATTTGAAAGGGGGTTTGCGTAACATTGCCCCAAAGCAATATACTACAAATGGCAATCATAATGGTGCGGTCGAGTACCGAAATAATGCTGTCGGTTTTAAAAAGGTGCAGCCCTGCAAGGTTTGATCGCAAATACAAAACAAATGATGCCAAAAACTGGTTTAATACCAAAAACGCCAATAGTTTTATCTGGTTTATATCATATTTCCAAAGCCATGCAACCAATATGCTTACCGCAAAATAAAATATGCCAAGAAAAAGCCTCAGCATAATAATATTTGAAAAATGCTTGTTTAGCAAATGGCTGTTTTGGGCAATGTTGCGGTTATTAAAATTGGTAATACCCAAATCGAGCAACATGTTAAGTATTAGCGAAAAATTAAAAAGGGCAAAGTAAAAACCGTATTGCTCGGCACCAACAACGTTTTGCACGGTACGATCTATTCCAAAAATCCAAAAAGGTTTAACCAATAAATTAAGGAATATAACAAGAGCCAGATTTGTTATGAATTTGCGTTTCAAAGTTTTGTGTTTATTTCAAGCTGCAAAAGTAATAATCTTTATGGTTGTTATAAATAGATATATGCATATTTTTCAGCAAGTACTACAAATATAATGAATAGCGGAGTGGTGTTATGCTTTATATGGCTCTATACTTACCACCAGAATGGCGGTGTTACAGTGGACCACCGCCATCTTGGCGGTAATATAATCTTTTCTCGTAGTAGGCGCTACGAGTTCCTTTGATTTTACCAACCTGCTTTAAGCAGATAAACCAGTAGCGCGGTAAACGTAACACCGCCATCTTGGCGGTATGTTTTACTTATAAAATTTTATAGAGGTGTTAACTTAGTTACAATTATTTTTATTATCTTTGCATAAAT
>CBDUWQ010000085.1:0-15149 GCA_965370965.1 uncultured Bacteroidales bacterium | reverse complement strand
ATTGAATATAAGAATATTATAGTTGTATCTAAATAAACACCTCTATAAACCTATTCCGCTTGGCGGGAACTTCAAACTTGCTCCGGGCTGAAATAGGTATGGAAGAATTGATTCATGAAATCCGGGGCCGCTATCTGCAACAACAAGTGTTCTTTCCTGAGAGTCAATTTTAATTTGAACTTTTCTATTGGTAAAATCAGGGTTATCCAGCCAGTAGCATGAATTATCAAACATGTTGGTGAGGATTTGGTTCAAAGCACCAAAGCGAGAGACAATTTCAAAGTCCTCATCCTTATTGTAGTCAAAGTCTATTTCCAAGGCTTTAAATCGTCTTTTGAAAACGGACTGAACATATTTGACTGATCTGGAAACTTTAAACTTAATAGGGTCTTCATTTCTTAAAGCTCGCAATGGACTAAGCCTGAGAATTTCTGATTCAAGAGCCTTTGAGGTGTCTTTTAATTCTTCCAGCTTCTTTTCGTCAAACTTTCCGCTTTCTATTACATCAATAATTCCATAATAAAAATTGGATGTGGTTTTTGTGATCTCATGCAATGCAACGGCAATTCCTAAACCGAAGCCCGCTTGCTCTGTCAGCATATCCTGAATTTCTTCAATCTGTTTTAGGTTCTTTTCCAGATTTTTAAGAGAACTCGACAATTGAACTAAGCGACCCTTTCTTTCGCTGATGTCTCCGAGTTCTTCTATGTTTTCGAAGAGTTTGTATTGGTCAAGGGCAACATCGTAGTTGGTATTGATGTTCGAAATGATCTTTGCAGATTGTTTGCTGAATTTTCGCAGCGGTCGTGGTTCCTTAACCAAATCACCACTTAAAATATTATATTCATTCCGTTTATTGATGTAATCGAGCTCAACGAAATAAGTCACTGCTTTCACCAAATCCGTAAGATGGCGGAAAGCACGATTTTTAATCATTCCTTCTCGATTGGTTTTGTCAATTAGGTCGAAATTTGCCGATTGTTCAATTTCGATATTGCCCATCATATGATAGTAGGACATACGATATACCTGACCGATTTGTCTCTGTCTTAACCCTAACCAGTCTGTTTCAGATCCTAATTCTGCAGAATGAACGTTGATACCATCGCGATAAATAGAAACCCCACCATAATCCTTTAGGTAGTTTTTGAAATCTTTATCTTCGGTGGTATTTCCAATCCAAGGTTGATCTCTATACCAAATGTCAAAATGAACGTAAAACGGTCCGCAAACGGGCTTCCTCCATAATTTTCTGCCTTCAACGAGTTCAAACCAAGGTTTACTATCGATTGTTTTTAGGTCGATTTTTTTGTTTTTATGTTCAAACGGTGCTAAGGGAATGTTATATGGTGGATTAAAAGAATAATCGTATTCAAAATTCCCCCACTCATCTACTATGCCGTAAATTCTGAATACCGGGTCGTATTTTTTAGAGGTAATCTGCTCATCAAGATGTTTAATTTGGGGGCATTCAAAGGACGCATTAAAAGCAGATGTTTTGTGGTTTGGATTGGGGTTTGGTGAATTCAGTTTTAAGATTGTGCGATTTATTTCTTTAATCTCTTTATCAGTCAGTTCAAACCCCTCACGGCCACCATAAATAATCAGTTGAGTTCCACTATTTGTTTTCCCGTAGTCTCTTGATAAAGGCTGTCTTGTTAATGATACTTTGACATCATCCAAGTCCTTGTGAGTTCCATCAAGTATTGTAAAGTCATCCCAATCTATTTCGAGTAGATATTCATAATCGTTCTCGACAATTTTTGTTTTTATTATTAGTTTGCTACCTAACCGATTGCATGCAAAACGCCCTACACCTTTTTCGCCGAGGGGAATGCGCCCTTTGTTAGCTTTTTTCGCCTGTTCATATATTCGTTCAAAAGCTTCAAGTTTCCCTTCCTTCTCTGCTTTTGCCTTTTCCCTTTTTAATCGCTCTTTCACATTGGTTTTGAGAGTAGAAGCTGGACGTAACCAACCAAGTTCAATTTGTTCTTTGGTCATACCGCTACCATTATCCTCAATAATAATTACTGGTCCGGCATACTCACCAAACTTGTAAATAGTATCAGGTATTTCGATAAGGTTGGGAACGTTCTCGATGCGCACCAAGCAGTTAGGTGCACCGGCATCAAAAGCATTTTTTACCAATTCTAATATCCCAACCCTTTCAGAAGCGATGAGTTGTTCTCCCAACACTTGGACAAGGTGAGCATCCGCAGTAAAATTCAAAAGAATGCCTCCGTCAAGACATAGCTCATCTAAAAATTTGGGAATGATTTTTCTAACAGCGTTATTGTAATTATAGAATTCTGTATTGTGGAGCTTTTCCAATACTTCACCCTTATCGTTTTTGAAGTGTACAGGTTTGGCGAAGGGTCTATAGTCTGAAATTTCTACGAAGTAGTGCCCTGCTTCTCGTTTATCGGGAAACGGTGGTTTGCTGATTTTTCCGTAGCCGTAAAATTCACCCACTCCTTTCTTGTCTGGTTCGTAATAAATTATTTCAAGTGGAAGATTATCAAATTGTTTGAGATAGTTCTTCTTTTCGGTTGCTGGGAAATGATAGAATTTGCCGATGAAGTCATTGTATTGACTGTCATCACGATATTGGGTTAGGATGAGGCAGTTTCTATTTTTCATTATCTAACATCATTTTTAGTTGATGAAAGTAAATCCCTAATGTCAACGTCTAACAACTCGGCAATTTGAGAAAGGGTGTCAACAGGAGGCTGAGTGTTATTGGTACACCACCTTGATACTGTCGTTTCATTCCTGTTCAATTGTCCTGCAAGCCACTTGTTACTGCGGTTTTTCTCAACTAAAACAACTTTCAAACGATTAATTGTCTTATTACTCATAATTATTAGCGTCTGATGCAAATTTACCCACTTTATTTGGATATTCAATAGCATATTTTGTTTTTATCCACAAGCCCTTGTACGGAGTGAGATTTGGCTCTTTTGCAAAGCTTGGGATGTGTGACTCGTCCTAAAAAAAGTTTACACTTTACTTCTCATAATCCTTGTGCGGAATAAATTTACACTATTTGTGTAAACCTATTTCAGGACAAGACAAAAGGCATTTACACAGCTTGTATTGTCAATTTTGCCCATTACGGCAAGTATGCATCTGCTAAAGGCAATGCTTAAAACCACCTCACGAATTCCGTATTGGAACTATGTATTTTCAGACCCTAAAGGTGTTCAAACAGCAGAGTTGATTATTAAAAACCGCGATTTACTACATAGTAATTTTCTTACCTTGGTTATTTCTCCGGCAATCAGCTTTTTTGCCATAATACTACCCGTTGCAGGGTTAGTGCTATCATTTTATGTAATTAAAAAGCAGCAAGATGAGAATTTGCTTTCAAAAACTGTATTGGTAACGGCTGTATTAATATATGCTGGAATTTTTATTGTAACAAAATTTTTATGGAGGGTTTTTTAAATTATTATGTTGTACCGCATGCGTAAAAGAGTCCTGTAAACAATAAATATCGTGACATTAGGTCATATTGATTTGCATTTTAAAGAGATGCAAGAATTAATGTAAAAAAAAGTATATTTGTAGATAATGAAAAGAAAATATGAGGAAAAAGCAATTTAATATAGAATTATAAATTGTAGCCAATTACTCAAAAAAACTAGAATTATGAAAAAACTATTAGTATTAAGTTTTATTATAATCCAATTAACTGGATTTTCACAGGAAGAAATTAAACTTACCTTTTATATTAAGGATAATTTAAATAGGATTGATTCTGTAGTCTTAGGAAGACATGAGAATGGAACATCAGGAATTGACACTAATTTAAATGAAGTTGATTTATATGGAGTTCCATATGATAGTATTGATATTCGTTCTATACAGCGAGATACTGAAAATCATGAATGCTTAACTCAATCCTTATTTGAAAATGTAGGCGACCCCTTATATTTTGAAAATAATATAGATTTAAAAATAGATTTAAGAGAAAATGTAATTTTTGATCAAGAAAATAATTGTTTTGAAATAAATTTTAAGGCGATTGAATATCCTATTGAATTAATTTTTGATTTTCGGGATTATCCAATTGAATTTACACGTATTTATTGGGGAGGGATATTTGATACTGAGTGTACTTTTAAAGGTGAAATAAATATGGAAGATCCATATATTGATACAATTAGAATAGAATCTGACACATCAATCAATAAAATAATTTTAAAAATAGATCATGAAGTAGAAATATATAATAATTATTTCTCAAATAAAATTCAAGTATTTCCTAATCCTTCAAAAGAAAGATTAATTGAAATAAAAGGGATTGAAAAAAATGGAATTCAAATGGAAATATATTCGATTTCTGGAAAATTAATTTTGAATAAAAAATTAAATCAAGAAAAAAGGATTGATTTGAGAGGATTAAAAATTAATTCAGGATTTTATATTTATAAATTAAAGGTTGAAAATAAAATTTTAAAAACTGGTAAACTAATTTTAGAGTAACAGGCTACAACACGCAATAAATTCAAGCATGCGAATTACTAAATTGCAACTTTGCTACAAATTCAGAACAACTGACTCACAAAATATATAACATATTATATATCAGTAAATGAACAACTTTACTACAAGCAGATGAGATATCAAATTTGTAAAAAATATTGTATTTTGCAGTAAGTTGCGGGGAATTTGCCTGCTGTGCAACTTTGGTAGGCGTGTAAAACCTACAAGTGTGAGATTTAATCAATCAAATAAAATTTAATTTCGCTAATAGATTTTATCGCCCTGTCAGAAAAAAAATCGACCGGCGCAAAAAGAGAAAACTTCCCTGCTTTTTCATAATTATCTTTATCTATAATAACAAATTCTTTAAAATCATTTCGGTTCATAACTTCAGCATAGGTAAAAGCAGACCTGTATCCATCAATCCCGGCAATTACAAACATCCCTTTTTTTATTTTTTCTTTATCTGGTTTAAAATATTCTACTAAAATATTTTTTAAAAATACCCCTTTAAAATTTGTTACGCCATGCGGTCCTCTTCCTTTTCCATAAAAAACCGAAGACATTTCGGCTTTTGTCATATAAGCAGGTAAATAATGCAACTCTTTAATTAATATTTCATTATTTTTTATTCTTAGAATTTGAGGCTTAATTTGTATTGTCCTGTTTACCTTATAATAATCATCAAGTGAGTGGACAATTATTGTTGATGGGTTTTCAATATTCCTTTCAGGAAAAAAATCGCATCCTGCAATAATTTTACTTTTTGTTGGCAAAGCCCACAGTTTATTTGTTTTTTTTGGTACTATTCGCGTAACTCTTTTTGCAATAATAATTTTGTTTTTGTCGGTTGGGTAAAATATCTCGCCCCAGCTAAAAAATGTTGATTCGCCTTTGTCGTTCCTTACTTCAATATATAAATCAACAATAGGTTTGAAATCATTAATGTTTTTTTTATTGATTTTTACATTGTTTAAAATATCATGAAGCGAATAGCCTTTATACTCATAAGCCCCTATAAATGAGCTGTCGCTCATTTCGGCTTCAGCCATTAAAACAGAGTGCAAAGGGAGTTTTGAAAAATCTACGGTGTAATCTTTATCAATTTCGCCTTTCAAATTAAGCGACATAACAGGTAGCTCTGCTGCAGGAACATCATCATAAAAGTCGTTAGTGTTATTTGCTTTATTATTTATGATATTGCATGAATTTATTAAAAAAAACGGTGCTAATGTTATGGTTATAATAAATACTATATTTTTCATGCCTTTAAAATTAATGTTAACTGTTTTATTTTTATTTGTGCCCCATTAACCCGTCTACCATTTAATGATACCTTTTTGTGCCTGCTACGTAATCAATTCGTGTGAGGTTATAAACAAAGCCAGAAATACTATTATTAGAATTTAACTGATACAGATGCTGTTATAAACCTACCCGGCGAAAGGTAATTATGGTCATCAATAAAAACAACATCGGTAATATTTTGGGCATTAATGCTTGCTGTTAAATGCTTTGAAATATCTTTCCATATTTTACAATCTATCATTGAATAAGCATCAAAAACGGTTTTGTTTAAATCGTCTCTAAACTGGCTGCTTTTATAGCGGTATTGTATGCTTAAATTTACTATTCCATTTATCCATGCAAAGCCTGTTGAGACTTGATGTTTAGGTATATACCTTAAATATTTATTTGATAAGTTTGCATCGTTATGAGGTGATATAAATTCATTGATTTTAGAATCGGTAAAAGTATAATTTGTGTAAAAATTAAAATTTTCTAAAAGCGAATATTTAAAATTAAGTTCAACTCCTTTTATAATTACTTCTCCTATATTCTCCTTCTTTCTAATTGGTAAAGTTCTATGCCCCATGTCAATAGAATCTCCGGTACTCACATAATACATAAAATTCAAACCTTGCGAATAATATGCTGATGCTGTAAAGTGTATTTTTTGAGCATCAATATCAAAGCCAACCTCAATATTATTGAGGGTTTCAGGATTAAGCTGTGGGTTGGCTTTTTTAAATGCGCCTGCAATAAAACCTGAGCGTGATAAGTCATCAAGATCAGGTGGCTTAAATCCTTTTGCCAAACTTCCGAAAAAACCTAAATAGTTGTTAATAGTGTATTTAGCCGACAATTTAGGACTATATGACGACCATGTGTTGGTGTTTAAATTATTGTTTTCTAATTCTGTTAATATACTTGTAGCATTGGTTTTGTCGGTAATATAAAATTTGCCATCTCTAAAATTTGCATAATCAAACCTTAAACCAACATTAATCATTAATTTATTATCAAGGTATCTCATTTCATCTTGAATATATCCTGCATATATATCCATTGTGCCCTCATTATTAACTATGTCTGTTGATGTTTGATATATGTCTTTTCCTGTAACCTTGCCCTGTTTTATATCGAAACCAACCGTAACAACATGTAATTTTCCAATGTTTTGGCTTATATTAAAAAGCAATCCTATATCTTCTCTTTTAGAATTCACAGAGTAGCATTTGTATATTTCAACGCCATTTTTTATTTTAATTGATTCGTTTAAACGCAAATAATCCTCGTTGTTGTAATATGCTAAAGTTGAAAGGTTAGTGTTTTCAAAACCTCCCTTATAATGCAACTTGTGATACATTGAATTATGCCCGAAGTATGTTCCTTTGTCTGTTTTTATTTTAACACCTTTCCCTCTAAAATCATTAAAATAACCGATTTTATATTCTAATGAATTTAACTTGTTAAACTTATAACCGACTTTTGCCGAAGCTAAATATTCTTCAAGGTTAGATTTTATTGTTGTACTATCTATATCTTCCTTAGGAAATATAATATAGCCGTCGCTTTTTCGGTAAAAACCGTTAATTGCGCCGTAAAACCCTTTATTATTTTTAATAAGGTTTCCTGATATGTTTATTTTATTAGAAAAAGTATTAAAAGTACCGTATTCGGCGGTATATAAACCTGATAGTTTTGTATTGCTTTTTTTAGTAATGATATTTATAACTCCACCCATTGCATTACTGCCATATAATGATGACCCGGGTCCTTTTAATATCTCAATTCTATCAACCTCGTTTGAATTAAAGATATTCCAGTTCACAGAGCCCCCATCTGTTTTATTCATCGGGACTCCATCAAGAAGAATTAACACCCTTGATTGTTCATCACCCCCCATGCCACGCATGCTTACAATTGATTTATGACTAAAAATACCCAAGTTTCTATTAACATTTACTCCTACAGTATTGCTTAAAAAACCATCAACATTTTGTGCTGAATAAGCTGTTATCTCTTCTATTGCAACTAACTCTACTCTGGACGGGATATTTTTTATCTGCTTTTTTGTTTTTGTTGCAACAACAACAACTTCATCACCTATAAGTACTTGTGGTTTTAAAGTAAAATTATAGTCATTAATACTTTTTGACAGAACAACTTTTTTAGTAACTGTTTTATAACCAACAAAGCTTACAAGTATTTCAAAATCATTATTGGCAATGTTTTCTAAAATAAAATCTCCATTATTGTCTGTTGAGGTGCCTATGTTTGTATTATTTATAACAATACTTGCTCCTGACAAATTTTTGCCTGTTTTAAAATCTTTTACTGTTCCTTTTATTGTTATTTGAGCTGAAATGGCAAAATGAACTAATAAAAAAATTGAAAAGAGTAGGGTTCTTTTAAAAATCATTTGTTTTTTTTAGTTAAAATTTTTATACAATTCGAGTAGTATTAAATTACATCTCGGTTGCAAATGTGGTAATAAAATTTCAATAAAAAAAAATGTTCAAATGATTTTTTTAACTACAAAGTAATATCTTTTCCGTTATAAAAATCAAGAATTTTTATTCTAAAAATATATTCGTATTTAGCTTGTATAAACGACGATTGGGCATTGGTAACCTTATTTTTTGAATCGTTATATTCCAATGGTGTTACTATGCCAAGTTTAAATTTTTCTTCAACATACCTAAAAGCCTCTTTTGTACTTTTTACGGCTTTTTTGCTGCTGTAATATTTTTTCATTGCGGCTACCGCATTCAAATGAACCTGTTGTATCTCTTTTAAAAGGCTGTTTTTTTCAAGTTGCAGTTCGTGTTTTGAGTTAAGATAGTTTATTTGCGAGTTTTTGATGTTTGTTTGTACCGACAATCCGTTAAAAATTGGTATCTGTAACCGCAAGCCCAAAAGCTTTTGCCCGTTTAGTTCCATTTGGTTGCTAAAATTGATATTCTCGCCAACCTTATCGCCCATGCCATATATGTATTTATTATTATAAAAATTATTATATGATGCAAAGGCACTTAAGGTAGGATATTGTTGAGCCTTAGCTATTTTGCTTTGGCTCTCCATGCTTTTTAAAGCCAACTCCTTGCTCATAATCTCAGGGCGTTCCATTACTGCCTTTCCATAAACTTCACTAGTGCTTAATAAACCTACATTAAGCAGTGCCGCATTAAATTCAGGTATTACAATATCAAAATTACCTGTTACCTCTAATTCAAGTAGTTGCATAAGGTTAAGTAGTGATAGTTGCAACTGATTCTCATAATTTGTGAGTGTAAGTTCCTCATTAGCGAGTTGAGCTTCAGTTTCAAATATTTTACCCTTTGCCATGTTTCCTGCTTCAACCTGTTTTTTGTTAAAACTGATTTGCTGATTAGTAACTGCAATTTGCTCTGAGGTTGAGTTTACCAGTTCTTTATTAAAAAGTATATCAAGGTAAGCCGAAACCACAGCAAGTGAAATGTCGTCTTTGGTTTTTTCTAGGTCGTAAAATGCCGATTTTAGCTCAAAATTACGCTGTTTTATTGTGTTTTGCTTTGTCATACCGTTAAATAACACAACATTGGCGCTGGCATCAAAGCTAGTTAATTGTGAGTTTACATTGGCAAATGTATTGTCGAAATTTGTTGATTTGCCAAATTGGAAATTGTGCCCTAACGATGCATTTACTGAAGGTGCCAAATCATATTTTGACTGTTTTACCTGATTTTCGCGATAATTTACATTCAACGTCTGTTGCTTTACCGTTATGTTATTATCAATTGCATAATTTACACAACTGTCAAGTGGCCATTTTTCTTGCGAGTAGCTTTTAAATCCGGTTAGGATAAAAATAAAAAACAGTACTGTCGTAAATTTATATAATATTTTATTATTCATAATAGTTGTTTTTTCTTATCTGCTATATGCAGAAGTTGGACTTTATGGATAGACTTTAGGTTTAATTAGTTTTTTCTATTTTCTTTTTTTTATCCTCTTTTTTTATCTCTCCCTTAAGCTTGTCTTCCCACTCAATGCCCGATAACACTTCAATATTTATCCCATCAGACAATCCTATCTCAATTATGCGTTTTTCAAACTCTTGCGGAACTGTAACAGTATCGCTAATTAACACCTCAACAAAAGCGGTATCGGCATCAAAAGTAATCAGCCCTTCAGATATTGCCATAATACTGTCGCGGCGTTCAAGCTCAATATCGGCATTGGCGCTATATCCGGCTCGTATAAACTGGTCACTTTTTAAATCAACCTTAGCTTTTATATCAAATTGTATTGCTCCGTTTTCTTCAACCCCTTTGGGCGAAATATACTCTAAAATTGCATCAAACTGTTCTTCTTCAATGGCTCCTATGGTCAACTTTAAAGGCATTCCTTCAACAATTTTTCCAACTTCGGTTTCGTCAACTTTGCCCTCAAAAATCATATCGTTCATGTCGGCAATAATGGCAATGGTTGTTCCGTCGTTAAAATTATTGCTCTGAATTACCGAGTTGCCCTCCTTTATGGGTATATCAAGTATCATACCTGCAATAGTGGAGCGGATAAGGGTGTTGCTGGAACTTTTAGCTTTTTTGCTTACCCCCTCTTTTATAATTTCAAGGTTACTTTTTGCCGCATCAAGCTCCTCGTGTGCCGAGTTAAAAGCCAGTTCGGCATTTTGAAAATCCGATTCCGATATTACATCCTTTTCAAACAGTTGTTTTTGACGTTTGTATTTTAGCTCTTCGTTTTTATAGTTTAGTCCTGCCTGATTAACCCTTGACTCGGCCGAGTTTAAACTAATCATATCGGGTATAACCTTAATTTTGGCAATTACCTCACCTTGCGCAATCATTTCGCCGGCCTCTTTATAAACTTTTTGAACTATCCCTGAAATTTGGGGTTTAACCATAATCTCTTTTCGGGGTAATACCGAACCGGTGGCAATTGTCTTTTTTATTATGTTGATTTTTTGTGGCACTTCAATATTATATACCACCGGCTTTTTCTTTGACTTGCTTGCAAGAAAAACCAATGTTCCGAGAAATGCTCCTACTACAATAACCCAAATAAAAATTCTAAAAATCTTTTTCATTATCAATGTATTTGTTGTTTGTTAATTGAATATTAGACTGTATAGTTTTAAAAATGTTACACTTTAATATACTTTAGCTCACTTTTAACTTTTTATAATTTTAGTGCACTTATAACTTCTTCTTACTCTTCTCTAATAGCATCAATGGGTTTTACCCGAACTGCACGGTTTGCTGGAAGTAAACCTGCCAAGCCACCGGCTATAACCAAAATAAGCAAGGCATTTAATCCGTATGATAAGCTAATGCCCGGGTTCAAAAATATCGATTCTCCATCGTCACTCTGCATTGCGGCATTTAACCCTTCGTTTAATAAAATACCAAGTATTAAACCTACATAACCGGCAGTAAATGTCAGCAAAGTACTCTCCATAAGTATTTGACGAATAATACTAAATGGTGTTGCACCCAATGCCCTTTTTATGCCTATCTCTTTTGTGCGCTCTTTAACTATTACCAACATTATATTGCTAATGCCAATTATGCCTGCCAATAGTGTTCCCAAACCAACTATGTAAGTTAAAATACTGATACCCAGAAACAGGTAACTCATAATTTTAAATTGTCTTTCAATATTTATGTGTCCTACTGCTCCTTGGTCATCGGGCGAAATGCTGTTACGTTTTTTTAGTATATCAATTATTTTATTTTCAATATCGGATACCGAGAACTCTTTTTTTGCAGTAAACGAAAAATAGTGAACAATATCGCCATAATTAAAAGTTTGCTGCACAGTTGTAAATGGAATATGTACTGCCTCTTTTTTATCGTATCCTATCTGAATATCTCCATCGGCGCTGCTTACTCCAATTATCTGAAAATATACCCCCGATACCCTAATATATTTCCCAATAGGGTTTTCTCCTTTACTAAAAAGCACCTCCTCAACACGTGCGCCAATTACGCACACCTTGCGGTTTTGCCGTATATCAATTTCATTTAAAAACCTGCCCCGTGCCATTTTAAAAGGCTCAACCTTGGCAAGGTTAGGGTAATCGCCCTGAATTTGAAAAGTGCCGTACTTGTTATCATATACCACATTATTTGAACCGTTTTGTTTGTAGGCATTAAGGCGAGGCACCAAATATTCAATTTCGGGTACATTATAATTTAATGATGCCATATCATCATTATTAAAATTCCAACTTCTGCCTTTTTTAAAACCTTTATATGGCACGGTTGTAGGCTCACTCCACATAAATGCGGCATTAGTGGCAAACCCTTCAAATTGCTTATTAATACCTTTTTTTAACCCATTGCCTGCCCCTGCAAGTGCAACAAGCATAAAAATACCCCAAAACACACCAAATGCTGTAAGTGTTGAGCGTAATTTGTTTTTGGTTATTGCCTGCCAAATTTCTCTATATAAATCAATATCAAACATTATTAAGAAGTTTTTAAGTTAAAAGTACTTAAAGTGCCTTAAGTTAGTGTTATTAAGAAGTTGTTAAGTTAAAAGAACTTAAAGTGTCTTAAGTTGCTGTTAAAAAGAAGTTGTTAAGTTAAAAGCACTTACAACTTTAGGCACTTATACTTCTCCTTACTTTATTACTTATTGACGTAAAAATTGCTAATATTTCTGTTGCTTCATTGTAAATGGGTGTAAGTATAGTTTTTTCAATCCAATTTAATTCTGTAATAATTTCAATCCAATATACTGTCTCGCTTGCCTCTCCTTCACTTATTTTTATTTTATTTAAGAAGTCTGCTTTGCTCTTTGCCCTATTGGCTTCTCTATAATTAGCTCCAATGCTACATTCGGATTTTGTGATTTGATTTCTAATTACCCTTCCTTCAGGAGTATTTGGAAGTATTGCTGATAGTTTAATAATATTAATTGCAAACTTTCTTGTTATTTCCTCTAACTTTTTGCTAAATTCTTTATTATCCATTTTTATAAGTTTTAACTTCTTATAACTTTAGGCACTTATAACTTCTTACTACTCATATCTTAACGCCTCAATTGGTCTTATTCGTGCTGCTTTAATTGCCGGAATCAGTCCTGCGAGTGCTCCGCAAACCACCAATAAAACGGTTGCCCCAATAGCAATTCCAATATCGGCATTCGGGTTTAAAAAAATAATTGGTGCCGATCCTGCTGCATCAGTAGTTGCAGTTGCAGCAGCAGCAGCAATACTTTGGTCAACTAAATAATCAATTCCTTCCATAATAGCTACGCCGAGTACCATACCAAAATATCCGGCTAGCGTTGTAATAAAAACAGCTTCAGAAATTATAAGGCTAACTACCGAATATGGAGTGGCGCCAAGGGCTTTTCTAACTCCAATTTCGCGGGTTCGGTCTTTTACAACAATAAGCATAATATTGCTTACACCCACTATGCCGGCAATTAAAGTTCCTATACCAATAAACCAAATAAACATTTTAATGCCCATAAATACTTTGAGTGTCTGGTCGTAGCTTTGCAGGGTATTTCTCAAGCGTATGGCACTATGGTCATCTGGGTTAAACGAGTGGATAGCAGCAAGTTTTTTCCTTATTTTTTCTTCAATTATCATATTTTCCTCAACCGTTGCATCGCCTGTTGTTAAACCAATGCCCGATACCCTTACCCCACCATTAAATATTTGCTGTGCTGCCGAAAAAGGCATAATTACACCCCTGTTTTGCCAGCCATTGCCATCGGAAAATACGCCAATTACCTTAAAAGGTATATTGTTTACATTAACATACACCCCTATTGAGCTGTCGTTTTTAAAAAGTGCTTTATGCACCTCCTTGCCCAATACTACTACTTTACGTTTTTGCGCAACATCAATTTTATTTAGGTATCTCCCCTCCAATATTGTTGAGCTTTCAATAATTTGATGATCGGGCAAAACACATTGAATATTAAAATTACCAAACTCCTTTTTATAGCTAACACGCGTATTTCCCCATATATTAAATTGTGGCGATATATGGTCTATTTCTGTAATTTGGTCGCGTAAAATTTCATAATCTCTATTGGTAAAACGTATCTCCCTATCTGTACCTAACCCTTTGTGCTCCATGCTGGTTTTTCCGCCATAAATTTTTATGGAGTTTTTTGCGTTTTTTTCAAAATTACTCATTACAGCATTTTGCAAACCATTGCCCGAACCCAATAAAATAATAAGCAAAAATATGCCCCAAGCAATACTAAATGAGGTAAGAAAAGTGCGAAGTTTGTTTTGTTTAAGTGTTGAGAAAATCTCGTCCCACTTATCAATATCGAACATAAATAAAAAGTTAAAAGTTTTTAAGTTTAAAGTGCCTTAAAAAAGAAGTTATTAAGTTAAAAATACTTAAAGTGCCTTAAGTTAGTGTTATTAAGAAGTTTATAAGTTAAAAGTACTTAAAGTGTCTTAAGTTATTAGTGTTAACTTTTTACAACTTTAGTTCACTTTTAACTTTAGCTCACTTCTAACTTCTTCTTTCCATTTTTAATATTTGATTCTATAAGGCCGTCTTTAAGCCTTATTACACGTGTTGTCATTTCAGAGATATCATGCTCATGCGTTACAATTATTATAGTAATACCCTCATTGTTAATTTCTTTTAAAATTTCCATTACCTCGTATGATGTTGTGGTGTCAAGGGCTCCTGTTGGCTCATCGGCCAAAATAACCTTTGGTTTTGAAATTAGCGAACGGGCAATGGCAATACGTTGTTTTTGACCTCCCGACAGTTCATTAGGCATATGGAGTGCCCACTCCTTAAGCCCCATTTTATCAAGATACTCCATTGCAATAATATTTCTTTTTTTGCGATTTATTTTTTGATAATAAAGGGGCAATGCCACATTTTCTAATGCATTTTTAAACGAAATTAGGTTGAATTGCTGAAACACAAAACCCAATGTACGGTTTCGGTGTACAGCAGCTTTGGCCTCACTCATATTTTTAATTAATTCGCCATTTAAATAGTAAGCTCCTTTATCATAATTGTCTAAAATGCCAACAATATTCAGTAATGTCGATTTCCCTGAGCCTGAGCTTCCCATAATGGAAACCATTTCGCCCTTATCAATTTCAAGGTCGATGCCTTTTAGTACATGCAAGCTGTTTGAGCCTGTTATATAAGACTTATGTAATTTTTCAATTTTTACCATTAATTTTTAAAGTTGGTGTTTGTGTAATAGACGCTTCTTGCATAAAGAAGTTACAGAGTATTATTTAAATTTTTGGTACTACTGCAAATTTATTATGGTTTTAAAAATTTTATAGTCCATGGATACTTGTATGGTTGATTGTGGAATTGCAACAAAAAAGTGGACAAATTTTTAAGACCTATGCCACATCTTTA
>CBDUWQ010000084.1:0-15207 GCA_965370965.1 uncultured Bacteroidales bacterium | reverse complement strand
GATAATCAGAGTATTAATTGAAGTTGTGATGAATTCTTGCATAATTCAGGCTAAGCTTTAATTTTCAATAGATTCGACTGCTTTGCCTCCTTTGTAAATTAATGTGCGGATAAGATTTCCATTATCATCATAAAAAAATCTTTTCCCCTCCATAAGTTTACCATTTACAAAATCGCCCTCGCGGTCAAGTTTTTTAAATTCGTTATAGGTTTTATAGTAGCCTGTTTGCGAAAAAGCTCCCAAACCGTTAGATTTATTTTTAACCGTTTCAACTTTTTGTATTTTTGGAGCAGTATGGCGTTCAGCCGGTTTTTCAGCTATTTCGTACTCTTTTATTGAAGAAACTATTACTTTGCCTTCGTTAAAATTTATCTCTGATTTTATGCTGCCATCTCGGTAGTATTCGGTAAGTACGTCTTTTTTCTTTCCATCTGTCCAATCACCTTTAATCATTAATGAGCCGTCGTTGTAGTAATATTTTTGTTCGCCTGTGCGACGCCCCGTTTCGTTATATTTCCAATCGTAAGCCAAGCTGCCATTTTCGTGATAGTATTTATACTCGCCCACCCATTTGTTAATTTTCCAGATGCCTTGTTCTGATATTTTTCCATCTTCATAATAAAATTTTGCAGGTCCGTCGGGTCTATTCCTTTTATATGTTATTTCGTGTTTAATTTTTGCTGAAGGATAGTAACCCATCCATAATCCCTCTTTTTTATTATCAATGTACTTCCCTTTTTCTTCGAGTTTGCCGGTTTTGCTTAGTTTTACCCAAACACCTTGTTTTTTGTTTTCAGCATTGCGCACATTTACGGTTTTACCCTCATACGTGTCCGACGATTGAGAATAACCATTGTACGAAATTAAAAACACCACTATTATTAAAAAATATTTAACCATTGGAGGTTTTTTTATCAAAAATAACATTTTTCAGAATGTTTTGAAAAATTATTTTCCAATAACCAAAATACGTTTATTAAACCACAATATTTTATAATAAAGAAAAAAAATGAAAAAAAATTGATTATTGCAATAACCTAATTTCGATATAAAATTATTATACAGCTTTTTTATTAATTTTGGGTTTACTAAACGGCAATGTAAAATAAAATGTAGAGCCTTTATTTAGTTCTGACTCAAGCCAAATTTTTCCATTTAACAATTCTACCAATTTTTTACAAATTGAGAGACCAAGACCTGTTCCGCCATATATTTTTTTTTGAGAATCTTCAATACGCCTGAATCTCTCAAAAATAAACTCATTGGCTTCCTTTGGTATTCCTATTCCGGTATCTTTTACAAAAAACTCCACTTTATCTTCTGTATTTGTTTTATAACCATATTCAACATAACCTGAATTTGTAAATTTTATAGCATTGCTTAAAAGGTTTGATAGAATTTGGTTTAATCTAATTGGGTCTGTATTAATTGCCAATAGTTTATTATTGTCAGATACTGCCAATTTTAAAGCAATCCCTTTTGTGTTAGCCAATATGCTAAATGTTGTTTCAAGCTCGGTAAGCAGCGTATAAACATTAAATGGTATTATTTTTAATATAATTTGGGTTGACTCAATTTTTGCCAAATCAATAATATCCTCAATAAGTGTTAAAAGTTTATTGCTATTGCTTTTAATAAATTCAATGTATTTTTTTTGAATACCGTTTTTATCTGCCTCTATGCCTAACAAATCAGAAAAGCCAACAATAGCATTCATTGGTGTACGAATTTCATGTGAAATATTATATAGGAATGCAGATTTGAGTTTATCTGATTCTTCTGCTTTTATTTTTGACTTAAGCAGTTTTTTTTCTGTTTGTTTATGTTCTTTAATTTCATGTTTAAGGCTTTTCGTTCGATATAAAACCTTTTCTTCAAGTTCTTCATTTATTAAAAGCAGTTTTTTTTTCAGTTTTTTATTTGTTAAATATCTTAAATAGAAAAAAGCTGTAACTACAATAAGCAAAACTGTAATAAAAATAAACCTATTAATATAGTTTCTGTTTTCTTTAATTCGCAAATCTTTTTCAATAATATTATTCCTTAATACTACTTTTTCCTTTTCCATTTGCTGAATTGCATATTTTACTTCCATTTCTGTTATCCTGCCAAGTTGTTCGTCTGATATTATAGAATCTTTTAATTGAGAATATTTTTTATACTTCTCAAGGCTAAATTTATAATTATCCTGCTCTTGATATATTTCGGACTGCATTAAATAGATTTCTATAATTACCTTAACAAGGTTCGATTTTTTTGCTAATTGCAAGCTACTGTTAAAATATGTTTTTGCAATACCTAAATTGCCTTTAAGTTTGCAGCTTTTACCAATATTTTTTAAAGTAATGGAAGTTAAACTATTAAGACCATGCCGGCTACTTTGTATTAACGATAATCTGTAATAGTATATTGAGCTGTCTAATTCTCCCATGGTTCTAAATACATTGCCTATATTATTTAATACAGCACAATGCCTCTCTTTAAGCTGAAGGTTTGTTGGTTTAAAAGCAAGGGCTTTGCGATAGTAATATAGTGCCGAATCGTTATTATGCTGATACCAAAAGAATGAGCCCATAGAATTATAAACTGTTGATAGCAGGTTGTTGTTAGTTTTATAACCTAACTCAACTGCTTTAAAATAATAATCTTTTGCTTTTGTGTAGTTTTTAAGATTTCTATACACAATGCCCATATTGTTAAGCCCTAATATTTTACCTGTTGTATCGTTTAATATATTAAACAAATTTAAGGCATGGGCATGGTGTTTTATTGCTTTCTCATATTCGCCACTATATCTATAAAGCGAGCCAAAATGATTTAAACAATTGGCAATACCCAATTTATTATCAGTTTTTGAAAATAGCACATAAGCCTTGTTCATATTAATAAGTGCAGCATTGTTATCTCCTTGCAATTGTTGAATTGATGCTAACCTATAATAAGCCTCTGCCAATTGTAATGTATCGTGTGCAGCCAATGAGTTATTTATTATTGACTTGTATTTATTTTTGTTAATTGAAAAAGGTGAATTGTCGGTGTTCTGCGTTAAAAGGTTAAGTAAATATGTTGTGTCTGATATATTTATTTTACTCTCATCCATGCAATTTGCATTTGCTGAAATAGAAAAAGCAAAAAATAAGGAAATGCATGTTTTGAGGGCTGTTTTTAACATATGCTAAAATAAAAAGTTTGTAATTTACAAGGTAATAAAAATAAGAGAAAAAATGGGAAACGTGTTTGCAATTCTTGTGGGTGTACGACAAATTTCCCTTTTACTTTTAGATTCTCCCTCTGTGCTTCGGACACCTCCCTAAAGGGAGGACTTTTATTGCTGTCTTGGAATTAGTCTTCTCCTTGGGAAACGAAGTTCACGAACACCTTTAATATTTAAATGATTGTGAGTAAAGTGTCTGAAAGGCGATGGGGGAAATTTGTTGTACACCCATTCTTGCAGGAGAGTAGCATTCTAAATTTTAAACAATAAACTTTTTTTAATTAAAATTAACATTCTATATTTGTACCCTCAACACACGATCTTTTTAAGACTGATGTTATATAGAAGAGCAGAGAGATTAGGCTCGATGAAGCTCTAGCAACCTTCCCCCCAAAAGGAAAGGTGCTAACACCTATCTTGTTTTGGATATTCCTGACAGGTAATTATAACTAAACAAAAATGGAAAATAACAAAAAATTACACATTGCAACCCGTGCCGTACAATCAGGTTACGAACCCAAAAATACCGAACCTCGGGTGCCCGGAATCATTCAAAGTACAACCTATAAATTTGATACTGCCGAGCAAATTGGCGATGTTTTTGACTTAAAGGACACAGCACATATTTATTCACGCATAAGCAACCCAACGGTAAGCCAACTTGAAGAGAAAATTAATGCGCTTGAAGGTGGAACAGGTGCTTTGGCACTATCGTCAGGTCATGCTGCTGTTACGCTTGCTGTTTTAAACTTATGTATTGCGGGCGACCATTTTGTGGCAGCCAAATCGTTATATGGCGGAACAATAAACCTGTTTTCTACAACCCTAAAAAAATATGGGATTACATGTACTTTTGTTAATCAAGATGCCCCAATAGGAGAATTGCAAAAAGCTATACAGCCCAATACCAAACTAATATTTGCCGAAAGTGTAACAAATCCCGGAATGGAAGTTCTTGATTTTGATAAATTCTCAGCTTTTGCAATAAACAACAATTTACCGTTGGTTATCGACAATACATTTCCTACACCCATACTTTGTCAACCGTTTAAACATGGTGCAAATATTATTATACACAGCACCACAAAATTTATTGACGGACATGCCACAAGTTTAGGCGGTGTGATTATTGATGGTGGTAATTTTAATTGGGAAAACGGCAAATTCGCAGATTTTACCATACCCGATGAAAGTTACCATGGAGTTCGCTATGCTATTGATTTTAAAGAGAACCCGTTTGTGGTAAAAGCTCGCACACAACTGTTGCGCGATTTGGGTCCATGCTTATCGCCTTTTAATGCATTTTTAACTTATCACGGTTGCCAAACCCTGGCTTTGCGCATGGAGCGGCACAGTTATAATACGTTAAAATTGGCTCAATGGCTTGAGAAAAATTCGAATGTTGAGTGGGTTAAATATCCGGGGCTTAAATCAAGCCCATATTATGAGTTAGGAAAAAAATATCTACCCAACGGTGCAAGCGGTGTTTTGGCTTTTGGTTATAAAGGGGGTTTTAACGATGCTAAAAAATTTATCAATAAACTACAATTGGCCAAACTTGTGGTACACGTTGGTGATATTCGTACAGGGGTTGTGCATCCGGCAAGTATGACACATCGTCAATTAAACGAAAAACAACTGCTTGATATTAATATTACTCCAAATTTAATAAGGGTATCGGTTGGTATTGAGCATATTGATGATATAATTGACGATTTTAATCAGGCACTTTAAATAAAAGCTATTTCATATTTTGTTTAAAGCCATCCCTTTGCTAATAACCTGTTATACCAATTGTGATACAAAATGCCCGATAAATAAATTAAAGTATATTATTTCTTTATCAAGGCGAAAATTCTTTGAATAGCTATGTTTATTGAAATAATTTTTAACGAAGAAAAAGGAAAATAGAAATGGTTTATATTGGGTGTTTTGCTTTATAATTTGTAAATATTTGGAATAAGTGGAATTTTGTAAAAAAGTAAAAATGATAACAAACATAGAAAAAAGTTTGATAAAAGAGGAGTACCTATCGCATAATGGGGGCAAAAATTTAAAATACCTGAATTACCCTAAGGAATTTACATTGGAAAATGGTGAATTGTTGCCCGAAATTGATATTGCATATACCACTTATGGAAAACCGAATAAAGAAAAAAACAATATTGTGTGGATGTGTCATGCATTTACTGCCAACTCTGACCCCGTTGACTGGTGGCCTGGAATGGTTGGAGAAGGGTATTTTTTTGACCCTGATAAATATTTTATTATTTGCGCAAATATACTGGGCTCTTGTTATGGTAGTACAGGGCCATTATCAATAAAACCAAATACTGACAGACCTTATTATCGCAGTTTTCCGCAAATTACGGTGCGTGACCAAGTAAAGGCACATGAAATATTACGCAAATATTTGGGTATCAATAGTATTTACCTTATTCTGGGCTGCTCTATTGGAGGGCATCAGGCTTTGGAGTGGACAATTTCTAATCCTGATTTGTTTGACCACGCAATTTTTGTTGCCACCAATGCAGTAAACACCCCGTGGGTTACAGCTTTTGATGAGAGCCAAAGGCTTGCAATTGAAGCCGACCCTACTTTTTTTGAAGATAAGCTAAACGGAGGAGAAAAGGGGTTAAGGGCTGCACGCAGCATTGCCCTGTTAAGTTACCGAAACCAAAATGCTTACAATAAAACACAGGCCGAAGATAGTATTGACAAAACAGATGGTTACAAAGCAGCATCGTACCAAGACTATCAGGGAGATAAACTTGTGAAAAGGTTTAATGCATACTCATACTACTATTTAACCAAAGCTCTCGACTCGCATAATGTTGGACGCGGGCGAGGCGGATATGAAAAAGCATTGGCAAAAATAAAGGCAAAGTCGCTTATTATTTCTATTGATACCGACCTGCTTTTTACGCCCGAAAATCAACAACTTATACATAAGCATGTTGCAAATAGCAAACTATCAATATTGCAATCGTTTTATGGACACGATGGCTTTTTACTTGAATTTGAAAAACAGAATAAAATATATAATGAGTTTCTTAACAATTAAATAAAATGAAACGTCCATGATTTTAGAATTATTAAACTCACACACAGGGATGATTATAAAATCATGGTAAGTTCCACCTGCCCGAATTAGTCAGGTTTACCTTGAGACGGGTTTGGCAATTGAAAATAAATTATAAACAGATGAATAAACAGATAAAAATAGGATTGATAGGATTTGGCACGGTTGGAGAAGGGTTATATGAGGTACTTGAGAAATCGCCCAATGCAAGAGCCGAAATAAAGCGTATTTGTATAAAAAATCCAAAAAAGAAAAGAAAATTAAATGCAGATTTATTTACAACCGAGGTTGATGATTTGCTAAACGATAATGAGATAAACCTTATTGTAGAGTTAATTGATGATGATATTGAGGCTTATAACATTGTAAAAAAGGCTCTTATGGGAGGTAAATCGGTAGTTTCGGGCAATAAAAAAATGATTGCCGAAAATATAACCGAGCTAATAGCTTTGCAAAAAGAGCATAATGCAGCTCTTTTATATGATGCATCGGCATGTGGGAGTATTCCCGTAATCAGAAGTCTCGAGGAGTATTATGATAACGATTTGCTGGAATCAATTACAGGAATTCTCAACGGCTCGTCAAATTTTATACTTACCCGTATTTTTAATGATAAAATGGATTATCAATCGGCATTAAAAATGGCACAAGATTTAGGTTTTGCCGAAAGCAACCCCATTTTTGACGTTGAGGGTTTAGACAGTTTATACAAACTGGTAATACTTGCTGTTCATGGTTTTGGAACAGTTGTAAATCCCAATGAGATATTTAACTGTGGCATATCAAACATATCTGACTTTGATATACAATATGCCCGCGAAAAAGGATACAAAATAAAACTTGTGGCACAGGTTACTAAAATAAATAAAAACGAGATAACACTTTATGTAATACCCCGTTTGGTTACCCCCGATAAATATATTTATAGTGTTGAAGATGAATATAACGGTGTGGTTATTAAAGGCGAGGCATACGATAAACAATTTATGTTTGGAAAAGGAGCAGGGGGGCATCCAACAGGTTCGGCAGTATTGTCTGATATAACTGCCCGTTTGCATAACTATAAATATGAGTATAAAAAGCAGAAGTATTTTTCGGTACCAAAATATAGCACAAAACATATTTTGAATATATATTTGCGCTACTCTAACCCTCTTGAATTGAGCCATTTTGACTTTGAGGAAATTCATGAGCGATATACATCTGAACAAAACAACTATGTTATTGGTACAATTAAACTGGATAACCTTATTAAGATTAAAAAATTACTTCCTAAATTAGATGTTTTTGTTGCCTATTTGGGTGATTTGGTTAATACCTATTAGTTTTGGGGCTTTTTTGAAGGTACTGATTATTTGGGAAGTATGCCGTGAGAGATATCGGCAAACAATACAATTTAGCATTATATTTATTCGTTATCTTGATTAAATGAATTAGATTTGTAGAAAAATAAATAGCATTGAAAATGATATTACCAAAAGCAATAAAACCGTGTCCTATATTGGATGCGTTATTTGAAATCAGATTCACTACTAAGATACACCCTAGTGCAGTTTTTGGCATGATATATAATGTATTGCAGAAAGATTTTCCTAAAGTAGAGAACCTTCCTATCCTACAGTTGCCAGAGGCAGTGCGAGCATCAGATCCTAATTTTAAATTTAAACCACATTATCGAATTTCAAATCAAAATTTTGTAGCTCAAATCGGATCAGATGTACTTACTATAAGTTCATTTCCTAAATATGCAGGATGGGATGAATTTTCAAGACAGATTTTTTGTATATTAGATAGAATTGAGAAAATTGGCATCATTGATTCTGTTTTAAGAATTGGGATACGTTATATAAATTTCTTTGACAATGACATCTTCAAAGAAATTGACCTTAAAATTTTAATAGGAGAAAATAATATAGCGTACAAGAACACCATTGTTCGTACAGAAATAAAACAAGATTCGTATAAGAGTTCTTTACAAGTTGCAAATAATGCAAATCATAATAATAAATTAGGATCAATTATTGATATCGATACATTTACAGAGTCAAATCTCAATATCTTTTTTGATAATAAAAAAGATTTGATTTCTAAAGGTCATACTAAGGAAAAAGAGCTATTTTATAGCTTATTAAAAGAAAATTTTCTAAAAACACTAAATCCTACTTACTAAAATGCCGATAAATACAAATTCATCACTATCAAATCTTGTAATTTTAGCAACTTTAAGTTCTAGTGTTGTGAGTTTGAACCATGAAACAGAAAGTTATTTAACACCTCAAAATGAAGCAAAATTTGAGCATCATGTTGATATTGCAGATTGGAAAGATAAAGCTTTCAAAGAGTCATATGACTATAGCTTTCATAATGAAGATGTTGATAAAATGAATACAATGATTTTATTTACCAAAAACTTATTGGAAAACTCAAAAGATATTGAAAGTGAGTTTGTTGATATTGTAAATGATAACTTTTGGGATTTAATATGAGATTAGAAGATTTTAAATTGTATTTACCCAAGTTCTTATCTGCCGAATCTGACAGAGAACTATTTGATAGTTTAAAAGATTTTCCCAACAATATCGATGATAGAATCTATACAGATTATTTGTCAGATTCTGATATTATTTATCAAGGAGATGGTATTAGAGATATGTTATTTGTAAATCTTCCAAACCCTGACATAAAACCTGTTCCAAGCATGATTCTTTCTAATACTTGTGATATTGATTTGAAAAATGTTAGAAATTTTCCTTCCCAAGTAGTTTATACTCCAATCTTTAACCTTTTAAAATATCAAGACGCATTAAATAAAAACTCAAGTAAAACTCAAGTTCAAATAGATTCTCATATTCATTCAATACAGAATCAGGAAATTACACAGATTTTTTACCTGCCAAAAGGAGAAGGAAAAATTGATGAATCTATTGTATTCTTTGATAGGGTTTGTAATTTTCCAAATAAATTGATTTCACGAGAAAATATAAAAGAAAAAAGATTGTTTACATTAAGCGACTATGGCTCATATCTCTTTCTTTTAAAACTTTCAATTCATTTTACGAGAATTCAAGATAAAGTTGAAAGAAAAAGTGTTAACCACATAGCTAATAATATCTAAAAGTAATGTGGGCAGATTAGCAGGTTGTAACTTTGCTGCTTTAATTAACTTTGTTTCAGTTAGAGCATTATTTAAAACCACACTACTCGATGTCTAACCGTTATAAAAAGTGAATTAAAAATGCCACATACAAAAAAGCAAATTGAAGATATTATAAAAAAGCGCATACTTGTATTAGATGGTGCAACAGGCACAATGATTCAGCGGTATAAACTTACCGAGGAGGATTTTAGGGGCAATGAGTTTAAAAACCATCCGGCTGATTTAAAAGGTAACAACGATTTATTGTCGTTAACACAGCCCGAAATTTGTAAAGAGATACACCATAAGTTTTTAGAAGCCGGTGCCGATATTATTGAAACCAATACTTTTAACTCAACGGGAATTTCGCAAGCCGATTACTCTGCCGAGCATTTGGTAAAAAGGATAAATATTGCTGCTGCAAAAATTGCGCGCGAAGCAGCCGACATGTTTACAGCACAAAACCCCGATAAACCCCGGTTTGTAGCTGGCTCAATGGGACCAACCAATAAAACAGCCTCGTTGTCACCCGATGTAAATAACCCGTCAAAGCGGTCAATAACATTCAACCAACTTGCCGAATCGTATCAAGAGCAAGCCGAAGGGCTTATTGAAGGCGGCGTTGATGTTTTACTGATTGAAACGGTTTTTGATATTTTAAATGCCAAAGCAGCTTATGTAGGCGTAGTAAACGCATTTGACAAGCTGACCACAAAGCTTCCGGTTATGATGTCGGTAACAATAGCCGATAAAAGCGGGCGTACACTTTCGGGGCAAACGGTAGAGGCATTTATTATATCGCTGCAGCACATGGATTTACTGAGCATAGGGCTTAACTGCAGTTTTGGTGCCGAAGGGCTGCGCCCATATTTAGAAGAGCTTGCAGGCAAATCGCCTTGGTATATTTCGGTTTACCCAAATGCAGGGCTGCCCAACCAACTCGGCGAGTACGATGAGCTGCCTAAAACAATGGCAAACCAAATTAAATATTTTCTTGATAACAACCTAATAAATATTGTTGGCGGCTGTTGTGGCACTACTCCCGAGCATATAAAGGCTATTGCCGATATAACGCATGGCTGCAAACCCCACATAAAAACCATAATAAAAACCGAAACTCGGCTAAGCGGATTAGAGCCGCTTTATATTAACCCCGAACGCAATTTTGTGAATGTTGGTGAGCGTACCAATGTGGCAGGGTCAAGAAAATTTGCACGTCTTATTCGTGAAAAAAAATACGATGAGGCATTAACCATAGCCCGTAACCAAGTTGAAGGCGGTGCACAAATAATTGATGTAAACCTTGATGATGGACTTTTGGATGCCGTTGAGGAGATGACAACATTTTTAAATTACATTGTTTCGGAGCCTGAAATATCGCGCCTGCCAATAATGATTGACTCATCGAAATGGGAAGCACTGGAAGCAGGGCTAAAAGTGCTGCAAGGCAAAGCCATAGTAAATTCAATTAGCCTAAAAGAGGGTAAAAATGATTTTGTGAAAAAGGCAAAAGCCATTAGAAAATATGGTGCAGCTGCTGTTATTATGGCATTTGACGAACAGGGGCAGGCTGTAACTGCCAAACGCAAGCAAGAGGTTTGTGCAAAAGCTTATAATATTTGGGTTAACGAATTGGGTTTTCCGCCCGAGGATATAATATTTGACCCCAATATTTTGGCAGTAGCAACCGGAATGGAAGAGCACGACAACTATGGAGTTGAATTTATTAACGCCATTAAATGGATAAAAACAAATTTGCCACATGCCAAAATAAGCGGAGGGCTAAGTAACCTATCGTTCAGCTTTAGGGGCAATAATACTGTGCGCGAGGCAATTCACTCGGTATTTTTATACTATGCCATAAAAGAGGGGATGGATATGGCAATATTAAATCCGGGAATGATTCAGATTTACGATGATATTCCGAAAGATTTGTTAAAACTTGCCGAAGATGTTGTTTTAAACCGCAGACCCGATGCCGGCGAAAGGCTTATTGAATTTGCCGAAACCATTAAAAGCGATGATAAAAAAGAGGTTAAAACACAAGAGTGGCGTAAAAATACGTTGGAAGAGCGTATCTCTTATTCATTAATGCGAGGAATAAACGAGTATTTAGATAAAGATATTGAAGAGGCATTAAAAAAGTATTCGCCTACGCTAAAAATAATTGAAGGACCACTAATGGCAGGGATGAATATTGTTGGTGAACTGTTTGGCGAGGGTAAAATGTTTTTGCCGCAAGTTGTAAAAACTGCCCGGGTAATGAAACAGGCTGTTGCAATTTTACAACCTTATATTGAAGCCGAGCAGGAGGATGGCTCCAATGAACGTATCTTTGCCGGAAAAGTGCTTATTGCAACCGTAAAAGGCGATGTGCATGATATTGGGAAAAATATTGTAAACGTGGTTTTGGCTTGTAACAATTACAACACCATTGACCTTGGGGTAATGACACCTTGTGAAACCATACTGGAACAAGCACGAGAAAATAGTGTTGATATTATTGCACTAAGCGGATTAATAACCCCGTCGCTTGACGAGATGGTAACCGTAGCCAAAGAGATGGAAAAAGGCGGTTTTACCATTCCATTGTTTATTGGGGGGGCAACAACCTCAAAACTGCATACGGCATTAAAAATTGCCCCGCATTATAATGGATCTGTTATTCATGCCAAAGATGCATCGGAAGCGGTAAAAATGATGAACGAGGTAATGAACAAAGAGACAGGAGCTGATTATTGTGCAAATATTAAAAATGAGTATGAACGCATAAGGCAAAATTACGGTAAGGTTGAAAAGCCATTATTTAGCCTTAGTGAGGCACGGAACAAGAAGTTTGTTTTTAATGCCGCATCTGCCAATATTGTTAAGCCAAAAAACATGGGGCTTACTTTTATTAATGATTACGATTTATCAGAAATACGAAAATATATAGACTGGACATTCTTTTTTATAGCGTGGGAGTTTAAAGGTAAATACCCTGCCATTTTAAACGACCCCGAAAAAGGCATTGAGGCAAAAAAACTGTATGATGATGCCAACAAATTAATTGATGAGATAATTGAAGGAAACTTATTGAGGGCAAATGCTGTTATTGGTCTATTTCCTGCCAATAGCAATAACGAGGATATTATTATTTACGACCATTTGGACGATACAAAAGAGATTGCCCGATACCGCGGCTTACGTCAGCAAAGGCCAACACCGGGCAGTGAGTATTGCTATTCGCTTTCCGACTTTATTGCTCCGGCAAACTCAGGGGTTAAAGACTATGTTGGTGGGTTTGCGCTAACGGCAGGACTTAACATTGAAAAAAAGTTAAACGAATACAAAGCCAACAATGATGAGTATTTAAGCATAATGATAAAGCTTGTGGCCGACCGTTTGGCCGAGGCCTTTACAGAACTTTTGCATATAAAAGTGCGCAAGCAGATGTGGGGTTATGCGCCCAACGAAAATATTGATTTTAGTGATTTGCTGGCAATGAAATACCGTGGCATCCGTCCTGCTATTGGCTACCCTGCTTGTCCCGAACATTCTGAAAAAGAGATGCTTTTTGAATTAACACAAGCCAACAAGGCAGGTATAAAACTTACAGAAAGTTTTGCCATGAGCCCAAATGCTTCGGTATCGGGGTTAATACTGGCACACCCCCAATCGCACTATTTTGGAATTGGAAAAATCACAAAAGAGCAGGTTGAAGATTATGCCAAACGCAAAGGATGGGATATGGCAAAAACCGAAAAATGGCTTGGTACTTTGTTAAGTTAACACTAAACCGCAGAGACGCGGAGCAACGCAGAGAAAAGAATATAAATACTAGCGTACCTTAGCGACCTCAGCGGTTAAATTAATAAAAGCAGTACTACTGTTAAAGAAAAACTAACCGCAGAGAAGCGGAGTAACGCAGAGAAAAGAATATAAACACTCAGCGTACCTCTGCGAACCCAGCGGTTAAAAACAATAAACGCAGCACTGCTGATAAAAAATAGAAAACGCTGTAGCGGTTAAAACAATAAACAGATGAAGGTAATAGATAAAATTAACAGCAGAAAAGAGACATTATTCTCAATAGAAATAGTACCGCCTTTAAGAGGAAATAATATTGAAGGGATTTATAAACGTATTGATCATTTAATAGAGTTTAAACCTGCATTTATAAATATTACATACCATAAAGACGAAGCGGTTTATACAACTTTAAAAAACGGAAATGTAGATAAACACATTCTTTCAAAAAGACCCGGTACTGTTGCTTTAACTGCATCAATAATGAACAAATACAAGGTTGAGGTTGTACCGCACCTTACTTGTGGCGGCTTTACACGCGACCAAGTTGAAAATGCCCTTATTGATTTAAACTTTATGGGCATTGATAACATTTTGGTTTTACAGGGCGATGCCGGGCACAAACAAACTGCATTTGTACCCGAACCCGACGGGCACACCTATGCTGTTGAACTGTTGGAGCAGGTAGTTAACATGAACAAAGGCAAATACCTTGATAGCAACCTTGAACAGCCATATCCGTCAAATTTTTGTGTAGGTGTTGCCGGTTATCCCGAAAAGCATTATACTGCCGCCAATTTAGACTCTGATATACAATATCTTAAGGCAAAGGTATTGGCAGGTGCCGATTATATTGTTACCCAAATGTTTTTTGACAATAAAAAGTATTATAGTTTTGTTGATAAATGCCGTGCAGAAGGAATTGATGTGCCTATTATACCGGGGTTAAAACCAATTGCCATGGTAAACCAAGTAAATATATTGCCTAAGCTTTTTTATACCCATATACCCGATGAGCTTGCCAATGAGGTAAAAAAATGTAAAGATAATAAACAGGTATTAGAGGTTGGAACCCAATGGAGCATTGAGCAGGCAAAAGATTTAATAAAAAATGGTGCTCCGGTGCTGCATTTTTATACCCTTGGGGCGGGTAATAGTATCAGAAAAATTGCTGAAGAGATATTTTAGATAGCAAAATATAGAGGTAAAAATAATTTTTTGTTTGTTTACTGCTTTATCCATTTACCATAAACAGCCTTTTTATTGTTTGCATCACTTTTTTGTGCTGTCTATTTGGGCTTGTAATGTAAGTTATACCATTTTAAAATCAAAATTACTGGTATAATGCCGATGTAGAATCAAAACTGATATACAAATGCTAATGAAGTATATCGGTAACTTTGATTCACAATCGGTATTATTGTTGTAAAGTTTTACAAGTAAAACATACCGCCAAGATGGCGGTGTTCCTTGTGGTTCCTTATGGTTGCAATGGACCACCGGCATCTTGCCGGTATAGTATCTCTAAAACACTATTGCAATCGCATGGCTTTTATCTTGTTTTCATCACTTTTTTGCAATACCCACATAACTGCCTGAGTATCAGATAATATTTATTGCTTTTGGATGTTGCATTGATGAAAACAGGTGTATTTACAGCTTGGTTTTTACCGGTTATTGTTTTGGTTGAGGGTTGATTGCAAAAGAATACAACTGTTGATAAAAGGGCTGTAAATACGTTTGGGTTTTAGGTTATGTTGTGGTTAAAGCCACATATGTTTTATAAAGGTTACGGCTAAATAACCGCAACCTTTATAAAGTTGGAGACTGACTTTTTATTCTCTTACTATACAGCTTATTCTGCTTTTATGGTTATTGTATGTACATGAGTATTATTTCCACATTCTCCACAGCTGGCATTTTTTTCTATCAATGAATCATTGTAGTATAACTCATTCAAATAAGTGCAATTACCATCCTCAATAT
>CBDUWQ010000083.1:0-15511 GCA_965370965.1 uncultured Bacteroidales bacterium | reverse complement strand
GGTTAACACCCTGTATTGTTAGGGTTGCACCGGGGGCGGCGTTTATGTTGCCGTTGAGTTTTACGTAGCCTGAGCAAGAAATAGTAGAGTTGCCGCTAAAACTGAGAGATCCATTAACTATAAGTTTTGAGTTTGTACCACGCAACTCAATATTACCATCAACAGTAAGAGTATAACCACTATTTAATGTAACAATTGCATTATTCTCTATAATTAGTTTTGAATGTTTAGGAATGGTTAAATTACCTGATATTGTTATTGTTTTACCATTTCCTATAAAAATATTCCCTCTAATTGGATTCGCCTCTGTAAATAATTGGTTACTTGTTATATGCTGAGTATAAACAGGTAGATATCCGGGATAGCTGCTACCTACTTTATGCGCCTCGGTTAAATTATATGGTGCAGTTGCATACCCGCTTGCATTGGTTGTGCCAAAATAATATGTACCACCATAGTTAAACGAAACCTTTGCCCCTTGTAAAGCTGTACCATTTTCTTTATAAACATAAACCCTATTGTTTGTATAATCAACGGATAGATACATGGTTTTTGGCAAGCCAACCCAAAAAGGCGTTTCAGGGCAACCAACTAAATTATTTGACAAACAAACAAAATGTGATTGATAATTTTGCTTTGAAACAGCCTCAGATACACCGAGATGTAAATAATTTTTACCGCTGCCAGCATCATTATTGCTCGACTGCACTAAATCTAAGAAAGCTTTCATTAAACTATGAGAATAGCCTGTATAACCATATCTTGTATTTGCAAGGTACGCAGGACCACCACCACTATACCTTGATGTAAAAGCCTCGCCCATATTAGGGTAACCGACATTTTGATGATGGTGGTCAAATGGTTGGTTAGAGCAGCTTATGGTATATACTACCGAAGGGTAATTTGTATTAGTAAAATTATCAAACCCATTACCAACTTCGAAAATTTCAGAATCACTCAATAAATTATCATTTGACCTAATAAAATATTTAGGAGCTTGATTGTAAAGATGTGTTGCCATGGCAACAGCAGTAGATCCACCATGATTAAACCAACTTGCAAGCCCATAATGTGTATTAAATTCATTAATAACTTCTGCACCTTTAGGATATGTTGGGTTAGGTGCTGAATTTCCAGGATATTCATCCATTGTAGTAATGTTTGAAGTCCAATTTATATGATTATTAGTATTACGATAACCAACTCCATCAGCTTGGGTAAAAAGTACCTTATTTAAATAACTGAAATTGCCATTACCCGGATTATTTTCGTACAGTTTTAATTTGTTAAACCAATTTTGAACATGCCTTGTATTATAACATAACAAACGCCCAACAAATATTTCAGGATTAAAATCAATATTATCATGAGATGGCTCTCCAAGATACTTATCTCCATCTACATCCCAATCACCGTTAAAATCGGAGTAATATAAGCTATTAGGTATTTTATAAACCCCGTCATGCCATGGTTTAATTCCATCCCATTTATCGTTTTCCCCCGTTCCAAATCTACCCGGTACAGTATTCATATCACCACCAATTAAACAGTAATATGTTCCGTTTTGCCATGCATCTTTTAAATACTGCCTAATACTGCCAGCATCATCATTAATACCACTAATTAAATCACCACTCGGATAATTTGTTCTAATATCTTGCCATGTAACCAAACCAATATTATAGCCCTTAAGTTTTTTCCATGCTATAAAATCATTAAATGCACCACTTAATGCGTTTGATGTTATTATAACATACTCAAAATAGGCCATACCGCTTTTGTTTCCTCCCTTAAATGCTTCAACCGGATATTTATTAATATCTGTTGGGTTTTCAACCATTTGCTCCAATAAACTGTTATACTTATTTAATTTATCGGCATTAGGTGCAAGTAATTTTTTTACTATGCCTTTTTGTGAGCCCATTTTAACAGTAAAAGTAATGCTGCTATACTCAACTAACCTACCACTAAGCGGATAATACTGAACAGGATAAACCGCAAATGTAGCAATATGTGCACTACCGTTAAAATATCCTGTGTTTACCAACTCTACAACATTTGCAGGATAAGGCATGTCAGAATTATAAATGTTGCTATTTGGCATAATGAAACTTTCGGCAGTTTCGCCAACCGGCACCGGCTCTTGAACAGGATATACCAATTTTTCAATACTATGTGTATTTGATTTAGTAGTATTGGCAACTATTTGCGCAACATCCTGCCCTGTAGGGATAACCAATCGAACATATTTAACAGGCAGTTCAGGATTTCCCGGAACTGCATTTGTTGGATACGTTGGCAACTCAAATTTTGTATAATTTTGGTTGTTTACACTAACTGTTACTGACTTTGAAAAATCAAAGTCTTTAGCATTAAAATTGGTTACATGTGTAACCTGTGCAAAAAGCACAACTGATAGCAACATTGTTACTAAAAGTAATTGGATTTTTTTCATAACTTTGTAAAGTTTTGTAAAAGAGCAAGGGTGGTTCCCCAGTTTATGCAGGTAATTTAGTTTTATCGAACAGTTTATCTGCTATAAGCTTCCACTCTTGCCTCTTTTTGTTTATATATAGTTTGTTATTTGGGGCATTATTAGTTAATAATTAAACGGTTATGGTGCAATTTATTTGTTCTAGTGTTTTTAAAATAAATTATATAAATCCCTTTTTTAATATCGTTCAAATTTATTTCATGTTTATTGCTGTTGCTTATTGCATTATTATTTATTAACCTACCTTCAATGCTATAAATGTTTATTATTCCCGTTGCTTTTTTGTCAAATTCAATGGTTACTTTGTCGCTTGCTGGGTTTGGATACATATTTAATTGTTTTGTTTTTTCTTTACTAATTATGCTGTTATAATGAATTGGGTAATCGGGATAACATGTGCCAAACATATTATTGTAATATATAGTTTCACAGTTATTTTTAAAGCAAAGTAATGTATTATGGGTACCTACAACAAAAACGCCTGGATGCAATAAACCATTTGTTGACCCAATTCCCTCAATCCAATATAGATCATCAAGTATTTCACTATTGGTAAACCAAAAACGTTTTCTTTTTTTATTTGCTAAAATAATAGTGTCTATTTCTGCAACCTCTAATAATGAATGTGGGGGTAACCCCATTTCAAATTTATCTCCAACATGTAGGTTATAATCATATAGCAAAATTGAATCTTCTTCAAATAATAAATCATTTATAAATATCCTTTTATTGTCCTCATACATTAAGTATCTTAAATAAGCACCCTCTCTTGATGGAATTGTATCATAAACTTTAAATAGCTTTTGACAAACCTTGTTACCAATTATTGAATCCTCATCAAAGAGAGCATAAATAATATTCATTTTATCATAAGGTTGGGGATTACTGGGAAATTTTTCAAATGTACTCCAAATAGCATTCTCGGTAGGAAAAGGCACATACTCATACTCTTGTGCGTTAACTGTATAAATTGCACAAACTGCAATAATTGAGGTAAAAAAAAGTAGCTTTTTCATAGTTGTATTTTTAATTATTAAATGGCTAAATTGTTTTACTGTTATACTGTTTATGCAGGTAATTTAGTTTTATCGAACAGTTTATCTGCAATAAACTTCCACTCTTGCCTCTTTTTGTTTATATATAGTTTGTTATTTGGGGCATTATTAGTTAATAATTAAATAGTTATGGTGCAATTGATTTGTTTTTGTGTTTTTGAAACAGATTATATAAATCCCTTTTTTTATATGGGCTACTGGTATATTATGAGTTTGCATTGCAGCCAAATGTTTTCTGTATATAAGTTTTCCATCAATAGTATAAATAGTTAATTTACCTGCAGCCATTTTTTTTAAATTTATTGTAACTGTTTCTTTGGCAGGGTTTGGATAAATATTTAATACTTTATGAGCTGCTTTTTCATAAATACCATTTGTGTCGTATGGGTATGGAAAATCAGGATAACACTCGCCCATAAGATCATAATAATAAAGCAATTCATTATTATGATAAAGGCACAATAATTTATATTTATGACTAATAGGGTAGGTTCCGGGTATCAGCAAACCATTAACAGAGCCAATACCCTCAATCCAACGCCAACCATAATCTGCACCATCAGATTTAAAATAAAACTTTTTTCTTTTTATACCATATAATTCAATTGTATCAATTTTAGAAACTTGCATAAAAGGTAATTCGTCATTATCAAAGATTGTATCTCCTAAAAGAATATTAAAATCGTACAATACGGGTAAGAATGTTACTGCTGGACCCAAATAATAAACTATTTTATTATCTTCTCTTATAAAACCAAATGGTTTTGAATTTTCTTTAGTAGGAATTGAGTCAAATGAGCAATACAGTTTTTGCCAAGTATGTTCAAAAAGAATAGTATCATCATCAAACAAAACATATTTTTCATTTAATGTATCGTAAATCGCCGGTGCAAGAAAATCCATATGTAGCTCGCTCCAAATTGCATTTTTGGTAGGCATGGGCACATACTCATACTCTTGTGCGTTAACTGTATAAATTGCACAAGCTGCAATAATTGAGGTAAAAAAAAGTAGTTTTTTCATAGTTGTATTTTTAATTATTTTATTGCTGCAAGTGCTCCAAAAAGCCTTTAAACGGCTATATATGGAGTGGACTTATTCTGCATTGTTAAAATAAGGTTTAAATCATAAATTACTATCAGCTTTTAAAAAAATTAGTTAGAACTTGGTATTAGTTAAAAAAAACCGTTCGTTTCGCTTAACAATATTACAAAAAAAAAAAAACGCATAACCAAATTTTTGTTAAAACTAATATGTGTTTGTTAACATTAATATAAATTGTTTCATTGTTAAATGGCTAAATTGATGATATGCCTGATATTAGCATGCAGATTTTATTAGTTCACTTAATTATACGAACCGGTCTGCTTGCCTATGGCTTTGCGCAATTTTTGTTGTTGTGGCTAAAACCACAAACAGAGCAATAATTGCTAATAATCTGTTTTTCATAATTATATAATTTAGTTAAACATAAAAATTTGACATAGTTATCCTGTTAGAACATTTTGTGCTATTCGGTAATTCTATTATTTTTATTGGTCAAAACTATTGAGCTTTTGTAAACCCAAAATATTTGGTTATTTTTCTATAATAAATCTTCCTTTATAATTAATAGTTGATTGGTTGGTAATATTATAGAAATAGTAACCATTTGGCAATTCTGTAATATTTATATTTATTTTAGAACCACAAAGCCCTTTATTTGTAAGTACCCTTTTTCCGTTTATTTCATATACCCTTAATTCTAATTCTTGGTTGCCGGTGTTTTGGTATTCAATAGTTAATAAGTGTGCAGCAGGATTTGGATATGCAGTAGTTTCAATGCTTGTTTTAATACCCTCTACGTCAATATCAAAATATTCGCACCAATGATTCACAGCATATACTAAATTATCTATAAGCCACCCCTCATGTAGATTATTTTTTTTTAGGTTTATATAAGTAAATTTTAACCATACATTGGTTACCATTCCTCCTGATTCCGGTGTGCACTTAAAACTAGCACTTCCCAATGATTTAAGCCCCTGTTGCCAATTATAGTTGCCTGTCATAGCAGGCTCTCCATTAATTAGTGTATCATTTTTAGTATATAACCTCCACACATTTGCATTGGCAATTTGATAGGGTTGTGGGTTAACTATATTTATCCATGTCTCTCCCTTGTCATATGACAATTCAATATAACCACCACTATATAAGCTGTCGAAGTTGCATTTTTGATAAAACCCAAAGTTCCAATTAAATATAGCATTGCTCCACCACGGTCTTTCAGCCTTTAATATAAATGAGTGCTTTATTAGTTCTGTTAGCATTTTTGAAGTATCAGTCATTAATGCAAATGGTGCTGAATAAGCAGAATCTAAAATTGTTTTTGAAGGAATGCCTACTTGCCAAATATTATTTTCAGATGGGTCAAACTCAATAAAAGTCCAGTCGTCTTCAAATGTAGTAATCCACAATAATTCATCTTTCGTTTGGGCTCTACAAAATATAGTAACTCCAAATAAAATGCTTATAAAAAGTAAAAGTTTTTTCATAATTTAAATATTATAGGTTAACGCATAAGTTAATGTTAGTTTTTAAAATATTAGTTAGCACTTGGTATTAGTTAAAAAAAATCTGTTTGTTTCGCTTAACAATATTACAAAAAAAAAAAACGCATAACCAAATTTTTGTTAAAATAAATTTGTGCTTGTTAACATAATTGCAAATGTTTTGAGTGCCTCTAATAATTAATTCGTGTTAAAACGTGTTTTAGGTTAACCATCAACATGTTTAATAAAACAATTCAATAAATATTATTACTAATTATAAATACCTAAAAACAAGTATCATTAGGCTCTCCACAGCACATACCATGGCTTTTATTAGTTTTATTTGAAAAAATAACAAATAATATCCTAACCAATACTCTCACGTATTTATATTACTGATTTTATGCTTATTATGACAGGTGTAGTAAATTCATACTGTAATTAATCAGGCATAAACCTGCTAAAAATCATTATTTGTACATTTTCAAATCTATATTTTTATCGCGATGTTCAACAATACAGAGATGAACTATTTATTTTTCAATATAAACTAAAGGAGGACTATATATGACAGAAGTTCAAACAACAGTAAAAGAACTAGCCGATAAACACGGTCGCGAACAAAAAAGCCTTATGCCAATTCTACAAGGCATTATTCAAAAAGAAAGATATATTAGCGAACATGCATTAATTGAAATTGCCCGCGAATTAGACATTTCAACAGCCGAGGTTTTTGGCATGGCAACTTTTTATTCATTTTTAGATACCGATGTTAGAGGAAAATACGTAATCCGTGTTTGCAAAACCATAACCTGTGCAATGAAAGGGAAAAATCAAATTTTACTAGCTCTTGAGAATAGTTTAAAAATTAAAGTTGGGGAAACAACTCCTGACAAAAAATTTACAATATTAGAAACCAACTGTTTGGGATGGTGCCACAAAGCACCCGCTATGCTCATTAATGATGATGTTTATACAGAACTAACAACCGAATCGGTACACAAAATTATTGAAGAATACAAAAAAAGGGAAGTTGCAGTGATATAAACACACTTGTATTTATTTAACAAATATTTAAAAACAGTACTAAAAAAATATAAAATGGGAAAGAAACAACTCAGACGCATGGATTTCATCTTTACCAACGATGATGATTATAATGATTTGATCAATAGCACCCTCAAAAAATCAAATGAGCATATCATTGAAGAGATGATAAACTCAGGACTTAAAGGACGGGGTGGAGCAGGTTTCCCTACAGGACTAAAATGGAAACTTACTGCTGAAGAAAAATCAAAAACTAAATATATTATATGTAATGCCGACGAAGGCGAGCCCGGAACTTTTAAGGATAGGGAAATTTTAACACAAGTGCCATATAAGGTTTTAACCGGTATGGCAGTATGTGCTAAAGTAATAGGTGCCAAAACTGGCTATATTTATTTACGTGGCGAATACAAATTTTTAGTGCCGCTATTGGAAAAAGAAATAAAAAAATTCCACAAAATATGCAAAAACAATAAACTTGATTTTAAAGTAGAGATATTTCTTGGAAGTGGTGCATATATTTGCGGAGAAGAGAGCGCACTTATGGAATCAATGGAAGGCAAACGCGGCGAACCCCGTAACAAACCACCCTACCCTACCAATTTTGGATACATGGGCAAACCAACTGTAATAAATAACGTTGAAACCTTAGCCCATACATATACTATTTTTAAATATGGAGCAAAAAAATTCCGCGATCTTGGAGTACAAGACTCACGTGGTTCAAAATTATTCTCAATATCAGGTGATACCCCAATACCCGGAATTTATGAATTGGAATTAGGTATGACCGTTCAAGATTTTATTGATGATTTTGGTGATGGCGATTGCAAAGCTGTACAGGTGGGAGGAGCATCAGGCTTTTTGGTTCCCCGCAAACGCTTTAAAGAGACAGCAATAGGTTACCAAGGAAAATTAACCGGCATTTCATTACCTACAGGGGGCTCAATGTTAATTTATAACAGCTCACGCTCAATGTATAATGTATTAAACAATTATCTCGACTTTTTTCAAGAGGAATCGTGCGGACAATGTACACCCTGCCGAGTTGGTTGTCAACAATTAGTAAAAGGGATTGAAGCAGTAAAACGCGGAGAAAAACCGGCATCGTATCTTGATGTATTACTAAAACTTACTGATACTATGAAAGTTACTGCAAAATGTGGTTTAGGTCAGTCGGTAGCTAACTCATTCCAATCAATTGTCGAAAATTTTAGAGAAGAGATGATTTATTAAAACATAAATCATAATTTTTAACTAACAGAAAAAGAATAAATTATGCCAAAATCTATAAATCTTAACATAAATGGAATAGCAGTTAGCATTGAAGATGGAAAAACTGTTCTTGAAGCTGCTGAGAAACTTAATATCAAAATTCCAACCCTTTGTTATCACAAAGACCTTTGTATAGCAGGTAATTGCCGTGTATGCGTTGTTGAACAAATAGGCACAAAAAAACTTATTGCAGCATGCTCAACCCCCGTTCATGAGGGTATGGAAATTCAAACCAACAGTATGGTTGTGCACAACTCGCGCCGCCACATTATTGAGCTATTATTATCGGAACATAATGCCGATTGTACCAAATGCTATAAAAATGGAAATTGTGAGTTACAGTCACTATCATCAGACTATAAAATAACTAATACCTCTTTTATTGATTTGGTACCGTTTAAAAACTATACCTACGATGATTTATCATCGTCGATAATTAAAGATGATAGCAAATGTATTCGTTGTCAGCGTTGCGTTAGAACCTGCTCTGACATTCAACATTTAGCAGCATTGGCCGTTGCCTATAAAGGCGATAAAATGAAAATATCAACTTTTGGTGAAAAACCAATGCGCGATGTAATTTGTGCCAATTGCGGACAATGTGTAATTCACTGCCCTACAGGTGCTTTAACAGAAAAAAACTACATTGAGCAAGTTTGGGATGCTTTGGCTGACCCCGACAAACATGTTATTGTACAAACAGCTCCGGCTGTACGTGTTGGTTTGGGCGAAGATTTTGATACAAACTCTGACGGTAGGGTAACAGGTAAAATGGTATCGGCACTTAAAAGATTAGGTTTTGATTCTGTTTTAGATACCGATTTTACTGCCGACCTAACCATTATGGAAGAGGGGACAGAGCTACTAACCCGATTAAAAAAAGCCCTTGTTGATAAGGATAAAGATGTAAAACTTCCAATGCTTTCATCATGCTCCCCGGGTTGGATCAAATTTGCAGAACATACACATACCAACTTCCTAAACAACTTGTCAACCTGTAAATCACCTCAACAAATGTTTGGCGCACTCGCTAAAACATATTATGCACAAAAACGCAATATTGATCCTAAAAATATCGTCTCGGTAAGTATAATGCCATGTACAGCTAAAAAATATGAAGCCGACCGACCAGAGATGCGCGACAGTGGTTATAAAGATGTTGACTACGTATTAACAACCCGCGAATTGACGATAATGATTAAACAGGCAGGTATTGACTTTTGTAAATTAGACGAAGAAAAATTTGACAAACTAATGGGGCAATCAACCGGAGCAGCTGTAATATTTGGTGCATCTGGTGGAGTTATGGAAGCTGCATTACGTACTGCATACGAGTTGGTAACAGGACGCGAAGTTCCGTTTAAAAACCTTGACATTAAACCTTTAAGAGGTTTTGATGGTGTAAAAGAAGCGTCAATACTTATTGAAGATGCACTGCCAGACTGGGATTTCTTAAACGGAGTTGAACTAAAATGCGCTGTTGTTAATGGCCTAAAAAATGCCCATCGAGTATTGCAAAATATTGAATCGGGCAAATCGGAATACCACTTTGTGGAATTTATGGCCTGCCCAGGCGGATGCCTTGGTGGCGGCGGTCAACCTATACCAACAAATCCTGAAATTCGTAAAAAACGGATGGCAGCAATTTATGCCGAAGATGGTAATATGCCAATACGCAAATCACACGAAAATCCTGAGATTATTCAAATATATAAGGAGTTTTTGGGCAAACCTTTGGGAGATAAATCGCATAGGTTATTACATACACATTATACCCCTAGAGACAGAAATTAATTAACTTTTGTTAAACTGTCTTGTTAGATACTAATCAAGGTTTGGCTTACATATTATTATAGCTGAGCCTTGATTTTTTTTTTACCCATTTAACCATATTTTTTATATTTGTTAACCCCACAACAAATATATTTTTATTAAACAAAACATAAACCAACATACAATTTATACTGATAATCAAAAGTTTAAAGCAAATGTAATTGTGTAGTGTTATAATTTTTTTTTAACTTTGATAATAATTAAACCAAAAAACTAAGTTATGGAAAATGAATGTGAATTATTAAACAAATGTGGATTTTTCAAAAAGTATCAATCAACAAAAGACATGATATGTAAAGGATTTATTGCTATGTACTGCAAAGGTGGCAAAATGAATGAATGCAAAAGATTAGAATATCGAAATGCAAATGGTGTGCCTCCTGCTGACGATATGATGCCCTCGGGCCAAATGATAAGGACATAAATAACTATTATGGTTCTCCCACAAATTTAGGGTTTACTATCAGAATAGATGAAGCAGTAGTTTATGGGCGATCACCAATTAGGCAACTTTTAACCTTTTTATATTTGACTTGCTTAATTTCTTTTTAGCATAATCTAAGCTAATAACTAACTTTTTAATGTTTTTCGATGGCAATTCAAACATTGCATCGGTAATAATTGCCTCACATATTGATCGTAAACCTCTTGCGCCCAATTTGTATTCCATTGCCCTATCTACAATATATTCTAAACTATCATCTTCAAACGACAAGTCAATGCCATCCATATCAAAAAGCTTAATATATTGTTTTATAATAGCATTTTTTGGTTCGGTCAAAATATTCCTCAGCACTTGCCTATCCAACGGATTTAAGTATGTTAACACAGGTAACCTTCCAATAATTTCAGGTATAAGGCCAAAGCTTTTTAAATCCTGTGGGGCAATATATTGCAATAGGTTATTTCTGTCAATTTTTTCTCTACCATCAGAACTACCATACCCAACAACCTGAGTATTTAACCTTTGTGATATTTTTTTATCAATACCATCAAATGCCCCTCCGCAAATAAATAAGATATTTTTAGTGTTTACCGGAATCATTTTTTGTTCGGGATGCTTACGCCCACCCTGTGGAGGAACATTAATAATAGCACCTTCCAATAGCTTTAAAAGACCTTGCTGAACTCCTTCGCCCGAAACATCGCGTGTTATTGATGGGTTATCTCCTTTACGGGCAATTTTATCAATCTCATCAATAAATACAATACCACGTTCGGCGGCACTAACATCATAATCGGCTGCTTGCAACAAACGGGTTAAAATACTTTCAATATCTTCACCCACATAGCCGGCTTCGGTTAATACTGTTGCATCAACAATAGTAAACGGAATGTGTAGCATTTTGGCAATGGTATGTGCCAATAATGTTTTACCTGTACCGGTTTCGCCTACAAGCACAATATTCGATTTGTCAATATCAACTTCATCTGAAGCTATTTTAGTATACGACAATCGCTTATAATGATTATACACAGCAACCGACAGATATTTTTTTGCATCATCCTGCCCAATTACATATTGATCTAAAAATGCTTTTATCTCTTTTGGCTTTAGGAGCTTAATTTTTCCCATATCAAAGTCGCTCGAAGGTTTTAATTCTTCATCAACAATTGAATTAGCCTGCGATATGCAATTATCACAAATATGCCCCGATATTCCTGCAACTAACAGGTTAACATCTTTTTTATCTCTTCCACAAAACGAACACTTATCCATAATAAATATTTTTACTCCTCAGATGTTATAAACCCTAAAATGGTTGGCTTGCAATTAAACTAAAATAGATTCCTGTGCAAATATCAGGAATCTATTTTAGTTTTGGAAATTATTTTTTCAAATTATTTTTTCTTATGCTCTAATATTTCATCAATCATACCATATTGTTTGGCTTCAATAGCGGTCATCCAATAATCGCGGTCAGAGTCTTTTTCAATTTGCTTAAATGTTTGACCCGAATGTTTAGCTATAATTTCATAAAGCTCGTTTTTAAGCTTTTTAATCTCGCGTGCAGTAATTTCAATATCAGATGCTTGCCCTTGTGCACCGCCCATTGGTTGGTGAATCATTACCCTTGAATGTGTTAAGGCTGAGCGTTTGCCCTTTGACCCTGCTGTTAATAAAATTGCACCCATTGAGGCTGCCATGCCTGTACAAATAGTATTAATTTCGGGGGCAATATATTGCATGGTGTCATAAATCCCAAGACCTGCATGTACCGAGCCACCAGGAGTATTAAAATATATCGATATGTCTTTTTCAGGATCGGTTGATTCCAAAAACAACAACTGGGCTTGTATTATATTTGCCACATCGTCGTCAATTGGTACTCCCAAAAATATTATCCTATCCATCATAAGGCGCGAAAAAACATCCATTGATACAACATTTAACTGACGCTCTTCAATAATATTCGGGGTTATATAACTACTCTGAACTCGCGAATATTGATCGTAAATCATACTGCTTATACCTGCATGTTTGGTTGCATACTTTTTAAATTCGTCTTTTGGGAACATAGCTAATTAATTTAATTTTTAAAAAAACCGTTAAATTCATCTGAAGTTACCTCTTTCGACTCTATTTTCATAACTTCTTTTAGATAACTCAGAATTTTATCTTCATACTTACGATCCACTATTTTTCTTCTTTCATCTTCTTTTTCAAGGGTTTGCTTTGCATATGTTTCTAACTGCTCATCGGGTATATCAATTAACCCATACTGCCTAAATTGCATCAATACCGATTCTTTTGCAAAGTCAAGAATTTCAGCCTCATCAACCTTTAACTCCTGTTCTTCAATAATATCGTTTTTAATCAGCTGCCATACCAAGTCGGTTTGCATACTCTCATAATCTTTTTCTACAGCTTCCTCTGTTAACTCTTTATTTGTAACCACCAACCAGCGCTTTAAAAACTCATCGGGTAGTTTTATATTTGCCTTTTTTACAAGTTTTTCTTTGGCATCAACCAAAAGTTTATAATCGCTTGATGACATAAAACTTACCTCTATTTCGGCAACAATCCTATCTCTATACTCTTGTTCGGTTTTTACAGTACCTTTACCATATACTGCATCAAACAAATCTTGGTTTACTTTAGCAGGTATATGGCGCGAAATGCTTTGTACTGTAAATCTGAAATTACCCGACAATTGTTCGGCAACCTCCTTCTCAATGCGTAACATTGACGATAAATCGGTTATATTTGTAAAAGCCTTTTTAATATCAAAATCAATTATATCACCATTTTTTGCACCTAAAACCAATGCGCGAATTGATTTTTCGTCAATTTTATCAACAGCAAACAGTACATCTTCAACAACAAGCCCTCCTTCCAAAACATTGTTATCATTATCAAGCTGTTCAAATTTACCTTTTACCAAATCTTTTTCTTCAACAACATTAACCTCCTCTGTTTTTCCGTTACGTCCAGTATGGCTATCAATTGTTTGTTGAATCATTTTATCATCAACCTTTATTCCATAATAAGTCAGTTTATCACGCTTGCTCAATTTTAGGTCATATTCAGATGCAAATGCAATATCAAATTCAAACTCAAAATCATCATCTTTATCAAAATCGTTTTTTAGTTCTGTTTCAATTCTTGGAAGCGGCTCACCAAGTATTTTTAACTTTTCATCAATTAAATATTTACTAAGACTTTCGGACATAATCTTATTAACCTCATCGAGCAACGCAGACTTACCATACATTTTTTTTATCATACCTATAGGAACCATTCCCGGGCGAAAGCCCTTAACGGTAGCCTTTTTTCGGTAGTCTTTTAATACTTTTTCAATCTTATCTGCGTAATCATCCTTCTCTATTTTTACTTTTAGGATGGCATTCAACTCGTCAATATTCTCTCTTTTAACGTTCATTTGATGATATTTTAATAAATATTTCAAAAAAACCGTCAAACAGAATCTCCGAATGACGGTTTATTAAAGCTTGTATTAGTGCGGATGAAGGGACTCGAACCCCCACGCCTTGCGGCACTAGATCCTAAGTCTAGCTCGGCTACCAATTACGACACACCCGCTCAAAAATTGGTGGTGCAAATATACTGTTCTTTTTTCTTTATGCAATATGATTAAATATTTTTTTCCACTTTTCAACGAATATTATTATATATTGTTGTATATCTGTTACTTAAGACCAAATATTGTGCGATTAAAAGTAGCAATAATACTTATAACTTATAATATTTAATTAATTTCAATTCCAGTATGGTGCGATTAAAAGTTTGTTTTGATTGAAAAAAATAAAAACATCATCATCTCGACGATACTGTCGAGACTAATTTTGCAAAATTTTCTTACTAACACTAATTTATGTGTATCTATTTGGCTCTATTTTTCAGATGCATAAACTGCAGCACCAATAATTCCTGCATTATTCAAAAATTTTGCCGGTATAATTTTAGTTTCTATATCAATATATTTTTCAAATTTCTCCATTTTTTTGCTTGTTCCTCCACCTATTATAAATAAATCGGGATAAAATAATTGCTCACAATATTTTAATACTTTATTAAAGCGCTTTGCCCAGTTTTCCCAACTTAAATCCTCTTTTTTTTTGGTAAAATCAGATGCAAATTGTTCTATATTCATGTTTTTATCCATTAATTCCAAATTTCCCAATTCGGTATTGGGCAACAGATTACCATTTACAAAAAGCGCCGAACCAATACCTGTACCAATAGTCAACAAAAGCACAACTCCCAAGTTATTCTTTTCGCCACCATATTTCAATTCAGACAAACCCGCTGCATCTGCATCGTTAACAACATGCACTTCGCACCCTGTTTTTTTTGAAAGAAATGAATCGACATGAACTCCTATCCATGCTTTATCAATATTTGTGGCTGTTAAAACAATGCCCTTTTGTACAGGTGCCGGAAAACCAACACCTACCTTACCCCTCCAATTAAAAAAATCAACAAGCTCCTTAATTACATTGCCCACTGTATCGGGTGTAGCTGGTTGTGGCGTAGGTATTCTATGCCTTTCGGTAAGTAATTCACCGGTTAAAACATTTACCGGTGCCCCTTTTATTCCCGAGCCACCTACATCAATCCCTAATATTTCCATTAATACAATATTTTATTGGCTACCAATTTATAAAAATATTCCTTGTCCGGTAGCCCTTATCTTCTTTTTTTAATAATACCTAAAAATCTAAAATTAAAATCTATTACAGTTCCATTTTATGTATTTAGGTATTATCATAACCTGTTTTTTGTAGTTTTATAATCATCGGATGACTTG
>CBDUWQ010000082.1:0-15529 GCA_965370965.1 uncultured Bacteroidales bacterium | reverse complement strand
CATTAATGTAAAGAGTTGATTGTGTGCATAATGCTTGTGATTTAAAAATATTTTTTTGCCTTTGTGTCTTCATGGTAAAAGTAAAGTCCACCACAAAGACACAAATGTTTTAATAAGAAAAAGCTTTTTTAAACACAATCTAAAATGGAATTTGTAAATCACTGTAATTAAAACAAGTATAATTTTGAATATTTTACAAACAACAGAATATCATATCATTAAAGCAAATGAGAAACTTGAGTTAATAATCCCCATTAATATCGGTTAATACATCAACACCGGTTGTGGTAACCAGTACAGTATGTTCAAATTGTGCCGATAGCATTTGGTCGATGGTTCGTGCTGTCCAACCATCTTCTTTGTCGATAGTTACTTTGGCTTTTCCCATATTAATCATTGGTTCAATAGTAAAAATCATTCCGGGTTTCATAGTGCGCCCGCTATTTCGTCGGGCAATATGGTCAACCTGAGGATCTTCATGAAATTCTAAGCCAACACCATGCCCACAAAACTCATAAACCACGCTGTAACCCTTAGCTTTGGCATACCTTCCAATAACATATCCAATATTACCAAATACATTTTTTGGTTTTACCTGCTGAATACCTAAGTTTAAGCAGTGTTTAGTTGTATTTATTAAATTTTGGGCATCTTTTGATATCTCGCCTATGGTAAACATACGGCTTGTATCACCAAAATAGCCATTGAGTATTGTTGTAACATCAATATTAAAAATATCGCCATCTTTAAGTATCATATTTTTTGAAGGTATTCCGTGGCAAATTATATTATTTGGCGAAATACACGATGATTTGGGGAATCCATGATAATTAAGTGTAGCCGGAGTAGCACCATTATCTGACATAAAATCGTGTATTAAATTATCAAGATATTCGGTATTTACACCGGGCTTAATATACTCTTCAATAAAATTTAGAGTTTGAGCAGCCAATATTGAGCTTTTTCTTATGCCTTCAATTTGCTCTTCAGTTTTTATTATTATTGACATTATTATATTATTATTAAGCTGCAAAAGTGATTAAAGTTTATTAATTACTAAAATCTTTTATCCTTTTTTTACTAATCAATTAAATGTATAGGCATGTTTATGAGCAAATCCTATGTTCTATATGTATTACCTAACCTGATTAATTCACAAAAATTTATAAATTTATTTTTAGTTTTTAATCACATCTTACACACAATTAGCATCTTATGCATAATTTATAAATTTTAATGATGCAGAATTCACACAGTGTCTTGTATTTTTTTCAGTAAACCCCTCGCCAACAAAAACATGTCCTAAATGCCCATCGCAATTTGAGCAAACTATCTCAACCCTCTTGCCATCGGCATCATTCAAACGGATTATTGCACCCTTAACCTCATCATCAAAACTAGGCCAACCACAATGACTATCAAATTTATCATCCGATTTATATAAAGGTGCATCACATTGCCGACAAGCATAAGTTCCATTTTTTTTGTTTAAATTATATTGTCCTGTAAATGGTGCCTCAGTTTCCTTATGTAAAATTATACGCTGCTCTTTATTACTCAAATTATTCCATTTCATCTGTTTATCATTTATGTATAAAAACCGAACAACTTTATTATAATAAATGTTTATAAAAAATGATTTTTTTTGAATGGTCTAATTATATATATTTGTTTAAATTTACAACTCACATAAAAAGCTATTTAATATTATGAAAATTAAAAAAACTTTTTTTTTACTCACCTTAGCATGCTTGGGAGTAATAGTATCTGTATATGGGCAGGTTGAAAACATAGTACTTAATCCTGACTTTGAGGAGTATAATAATTGTCCACAGGGTTATACATATATGGATAAAAGCCACAAGTTGATACCACATTGGACTTACCCAACATTTACAACCCCCGATTATTTTAACAAATGTAGTTCAGGAGAAGTAAAAGTACCGGATAATTTTGCAGGTTATAGTCAACCAAAATCAGGAAAAGGTTATATGGGGGCTATTTTAAGCGGTTCAAACCGCGATTTTAGAGAGTATTTTCAAGGAACACTAAGTGGTCCAATGAAAGAGGGTCAAGTTTATTGCGTATCATTTTGGTATAAACTGGCTTCGGGCTCAAAATTTGCAGTTGACCAGCTCAGTATATATTTCGTAAATCAAATAGTAGCAAACGGCAATAAAACCTTCCTTAATTACAAACCGCAGCTTTCTAATACCGAAGGTCTGTTTTTAGACAATACTGAAGAATGGGTGCAATTTTGCCAGTTATATACGGCCAAAGGCGGAGAGAGTTTTTTTTTAGTAGGTAATTTTAAAAATTATGAAAACACAAACTATGTTGTAACAGGCAAAGACACAAAAAATAAAAAAGGAAAGAAATATGCCTACTACTTTTTTGACAATTTTGAGATTCGTCCGCTTGTTGATTGCAATATTTGTGCATGTGTGCCCAAGGGTATGGAAACTGTTGTTATCGATTCATTTTATACAGGAGGTATCGATCCTGTAACAGGACAATTAACAAAACAGGTTGACGATGGTGTTATCAGTCTTGGTATTTCGGGCGGATCACCACCATATAATATTACATGGTCAAATGGTGTAAAAAACACCCAAAAAATTTCAAACCTGCCGGCAGGTACATATTCATACGAAGTAACAGATCAAAATAATTGCAGAAGCAAAGGTACAATAGTGTTTAATGAAGCCATAATACCTGATGACCCATTTAAAGAGGGATTACGAAATATCGAAGTTGGAGCAGCACTTATTCTTAATAATATATTTTTTGAAACAGGAAAAAGTACACTTTTGCCTGCATCATTTGCAGAGCTTGATGAAATTGTTGCTTTTTTAAATGAAGGAACGGTAAGCCTTATTGAAATAAGCGGACATACTGATAATGAAGGCTCTGATGCAATAAACGAAAAACTGAGCAAACAACGTGGTCAAGCAGTTGTAACCTATTTAATTTCTAATGGTATTGATGCAAATAGGTTACAAGCAGCCGGCTATGGTGAACTAAAGCCTTTAGATACTAATAAAACTACTGAAGGTCGCTCAAAAAACAGGCGTGTGGAATTTCTTGTCTTAAAAAAATAGGCTTTTAAACTAAAAAAAAGCAAAAATAGTAAACTATTCAATCTTTAATATTTAAAAACATGAAACATATATTTATAGCATTCTTTTTATTTGTATTTGTAAACCTTTCGGTTCAAGCTCAAAAGTCGTATAGAATATTTGAAGGTGAGGTTTTTAAAGGTATGGATGCCCGCCAACAATCAGAAATTGACGAGGAGTTTAATAAGGCAAAAGAAAAGTTTTTTAAAGATTTATCAAAATACCCCGATAATGCAATGGGTAGCTTTGGCCTATCTGTAGTTTACTCTTACGATAAATATAAAGGCAAAGACTATTTTAAGGCATGGAAATACTTTAAAGTAGCTGAAGAAAAACAAGCCGAATTTACCGCTGATGATAAAGAAGTGTTGAATTTATACTTTCCAAGGGTTGACAAAAGACGTCGCAACCGCCCAGTAAATAAAAATATGGAGTGGGCGAGGGGTATTGTTGAAGATAAACTTATTAAGTATGTGCGCGAAGAAAATAAGCTGGAATATGCTAATAAGTTTTTAAAAGAATTCCCTGATTCAAAATATCATAATAATGTTGTACATATACGCAATTATATTGAATTCAGAACCGCTGAAAATTCTAACACAGTTCAGGCATTTAACAAATTTTTGCAAAAATATCCCAACGCAGCTCAGGTTACAATAGCAAAAGAAAAACGTAATGCCATTGCATACAATAATGCACTAACAAAAAACAGTTTGTCGGCTCTAAAAGCATTTGTAACTGAATACCCCAATGCTATTCAGGTTGAAGAAGCTAAAAAACTAATGGGTGTTTTTGCTTTTAATGAAGCTGCCAAAACACGCAATCTCGAAATGATTGAGCAGTTTATGCGCGAATACCCCAATTCAACAAAAATGCCTGAAGCAAAGTTGCTTCAAAAACAGCTTTTGTTTGAATGGGCAAAAAGTGTAAATACTATTGAAGCCTACAATAAATTTGTAGCACTTTATCCTGAGGGTGAATTGTATATTGATATTTTTAACTTAAAGGCTACTGCATTAGGGCAAAAAGTTGTTATGGATTTTCCAATGGAAAATTACCTTTTTATTAAATGTTTTGATAACCAAAATATGAACGATTTTGGTGGCGATGTAGTAGTTCGTCCAAATGGTGAAATATTAGTTATTGCAAATACAAAAAAAACAGCTGATGATATGAATGATGCATGGCTGCTTGGGTTAAATGCTGAGGGCAAAATGATATGGAACCGGATAGTGGGTAATAAATATGATGACCAAGTTAATAAGATTGTAATTACTCCTAAAAACGAAATATATGTTGCAGGGATTACCAATGCCATTATTGACAGCATACCAGGTAAAGCATGGCTGTTTAAATTAGAGGCCGATGGAAAAAATATTTATAACCGAAAACTTGATGGGAGAGAGGTAAAAGGGTTAGCTGTTTACCCCGATGGCAAAGCCATAGTTTGTGGCGACGCATACAATGAACAAGATTCGGTAATTGAGTCTTTTTTAATTCGTGTAAACGAAAATGGACGAAAACTATGGAGTAGAAGCTATTCACAAGGTGGTACAATATACAATGTAGCTTTAAATAATAATAACATGGCATTTATTGCCAACGAAACTTGGTATTTTGCCATTGATAAATCGGGTTACCTAAAATGGGACAAAATAGTTGATGCCGAAATAAAAATTACTGCCGTTAATGTTGCATCTAATGGCAATATTGTATTTGCAGGAATAAAAGGTATGCAGGGCTATGCCGTATGTTGCAATGCACAAGGTAATCAACTTTGGGAAACCACATTTGATTCTAAAAACCTGTATAAAGTTGAATCAATTACACCATTAGCCGACAACAGTGTTCTTTGTGCCGGCACTACAGCCGACGATAAAGTGGTTATTCTTAAAATTGATGCATCGGGCAACACAAGTCCTGCAAAAGTATTTGATTTACCAGGTGGTTTGATATTAAACGGAATTACTCCGTCAAACGGCACTACAGCTATTATAAGCGCAACACGCTTAAGCCCAAAACAAGATTTATTGATTTTTAAGCTTAGCTTTTAGATAACCTATAATTTATAAACAAAAAATTGTTAATAATTTTCAAAAAAAGCATCCGTTTTTTACAGTAAAAAACATATTTATTTTAGTACATTTAGGGGCTTAAAAAAAAGAATAAAATACTAATTTAAATATAGTGTAAATGTCTGACGGAGAAAGGATTATTAAAATTAATATAGAAGAGGAAATGAAGTCGGCCTACATTGATTATTCAATGTCGGTTATAGTATCGCGTGCATTGCCCGATGTTAGAGACGGATTAAAGCCTGTACACAGGCGTGTTTTATTTGGTATGTCTGAATTAGGGATATATGCCAACCGCAAACATAAAAAATCAGCAAGAATAGTAGGAGAGGTGCTGGGTAAGTACCATCCCCATGGCGATTCATCGGTTTATTTTGCCATGGTGCGTATGGCTCAGCATTGGTCATTAAGGTATCCTTTAGTTGACGGGCAGGGTAACTTTGGCTCGGTTGATGGTGATAACCCTGCGGCAATGCGTTATACTGAGGCAAGGCTTAAAAAAATTGCCGAAGATATGTTAGTTGATCTTGAAAAAGATACAGTTGACTTAAGATTAAATTTTGACGATACAATATATGAACCTACGGTATTGCCCACTAAAATACCGGCTCTGCTTGTTAATGGTGCATCAGGTATTGCTGTGGGTATGGCAACCAATATGCCTCCTCATAACTTAACCGAGATAATAAATGCCCTTGTAGCCTATATTGATAATAATGATATTACTACTGAAGAACTGTTTAGTCATGTTAAAGGTCCCGATTTTCCGACAGGAGGAATAATATACGGTTACCAAGGCATTAAAGATGCATTTGAAACCGGACGGGGTAGAATAGTATTGCGAGGTAAAGCTGAAATTGAAACCTCTGACAACGGTAAATCAAAAATTGTAATTACAGAAATACCATATTTGGTAAATAAGGCTGAAATGATAATAAAAACAGCCGAATTGGTTAACGACAAAAAAATAGATGGAATAACCAATGTTAACGACGAGTCGGATAGAAATGGAATGCGCATTGTTTATGACCTTAGAAAAGATGCTATTCCGCATGTGGTACTGAATAAACTTTACAAGTTTACTCAATTGCAAACCTCATTTAGTGTAAATAATATTGCACTTGTTGATGGAAGGCCACAAATGCTAAACCTGAGCGATTTGCTAATTAAATTTGTTGACCACAGACATGATGTGGTTGTACGCCGTACCAAATTTGAATTACGTAAAGCCGAGGAGCGTGCACATATTCTTGAAGGCTTAATTATTGCCAGCGATAATATTGATGAAGTAATAAAAATTATACGTGCATCAAAAACACCCGATGAGGCTCGCGAATCGTTAATGGAGAGGTTCAAATTGTCAGATATTCAATCAAGGGCAATAGTAGATATGCGTTTACGCCAGCTTACCGGACTTGAACAAGACAAATTAAGAGCTGAATATGAAGAGATTAAGACGTTAATAGATAATTTAAAAGAGATTCTTGCCAACAAAGATATTCGGATGAATATTATAAAAGAGGAGCTAATTGAGGTAAAAAGCAAATATGGCGATGAAAGAAAAACCGATATTGTACCCGATGAAGGCGAGTTTAACCCTGAAGATTTTTATGCAGATGAAGAGGTTGTTATAACCATTTCGCATTTAGGTTATATAAAACGAACAGCCCTTACCGAATTTAGAACCCAAAGTAGAGGAGGGGTTGGTGCAAAAGGCAGCACAACCCGCGACGAAGATTTTATTGAGCATTTATATATTGCCAATATGCACAGTACAATGCTGTTTTTTACCGAAATGGGCAAATGCTTTTGGCTAAAGGTTTATGAAATACCCGAAGGAACCAGAACATCTAAGGGCAGGGCAATACAAAATTTACTCCAAATAAATCCCAACGATAAGGTTAAAGCATACATAAATGTAAAAAATTTTACCGATAAGGAATATATTAACAGTCAGTTTATAGTTTTAGCCACTAAACAAGGTATTATCAAAAAAACATCGCTTGAGGCATACAGCCGTCCACGTCAAAATGGAGTTAATGCTATTAACATACGCGAAAACGACCAACTGCTTGAAGCTAAGCTTACCAATGGAAATCACGAAATTGTTATTGCAGTAAAAGGTGGTAAGGCAATACGTTTTTATGAAAGTGGTGTGAGAGCTATTGGCAGGGTTGCATCAGGGGTACGCGGCATAAGACTTGATACAAACGATGAAGTAATTGGAATGGTTTGTGTCGAGAATGAAAGTGAAGATATTTTGGTAGTTTCTGAAAACGGATACGGAAAACGCTCGAAAATTGTAGATTATCGAATAACAAAACGAGGTGGTAAAGGAGTTAAAACACTCAATATTACCGAAAAAACCGGAAAGCTTATTGCACTTAAAGGAGTTACCGATACCGATGACTTAATGATAATAACCAAAAAAGGACTTACAATACGCTTGGCTGTAGCACAACTTAGGGTTATGGGACGCGCTACACAAGGGGTTCGTTTAATAAACCTTAAAAATGGTGATAGAATTGCTGCCATTGAATATGTAGCAAAAAGCGAAGATGATGAAACTGAGGAAAATATTGAAAATACTCAAGAGGGGGAAGAAAATAACGAATCAAATAATCAATAATTGAAATATATATTAAAATAAATTATATTTGAACTTTATTTTATCTTGATTTATGCATAAACTATGCTATTTGATTCTTAGTAGTTAATAATTAATCATTCACAAGAAATGACAAAAATAATTAACATTTCTCAAGTTTCTAATAACTAAATTAATATTCAAAGGCATAGCATGCTTAATTGAGCAATAGCGAAATCATGAATGCTATTGAGATATGTTATGATTATGAACTAATAATTAATCCCTGCATTATGCAGGTTATAAAAATTTACACATATGAAAAAATTAACATTTTTATTTGCATTTGTCTTATCGGTAGTTTTTGTTACAGCACAAAACTCAAAAGTACAAAGCGCATTAAACTATTCTAAACCACAGTACAATCAATTGGATAAGGCAAAAACTGCTATTGATTTAGCCAGTAAACACCCAAAAACAATAGAAAAGGCTAAAACATGGAAAGTTAGAGGACAGGTTTATCTAGCAATTTCTCAAAGTAGCGATGAGAAATTTAAAACCCTATCAGATAACCCATTAGAAGTTGCTATTAATGCATATAAAAAGGCCTTAAAGCTTGACATAAAAGGGCAATACAAAAATGAAATTGAAAACCAATTGAAAATTATTGGTATTTTAATGGTAAACAAAGGAATTGATGATTTTAATAAAAAAGATTACAACACAGCACTAAAAAGTTTTGAAGGCTCGTTAGGTATTGATACTATGGTTTATGTTGGTAAAATTGATACCATGGTTATATTTAACGCAGGAATTGCAGCAGAAAAGGCAAAATTATACGATAAAGCTTTAATGTACTATCAAAAAACTGCCGATTTGAAATTTGAAGGTTCAAAGGTTTATGGATACATGGCAAAAATTGAAAATGAGAGAGGTGATACTGTTAAATATGTTGATTATCTTAAACAAGGTGTTAAAGCTTATCCATCTGATAATGATGCACTAATGGTAGCTTTAATAAACCATTACTTAAATGTTGATAAATCTGATTTAGCACTAGAGTATCTTACTAAAGCTATTGAGAAAGACCCAACCAACCAAACATTTTATTTTGCACAAGGTGCATTATATGATAAATTAAAAGATTTTGATAATGCAAAAGCCTCATATGAAAAAGCTGTTGAAATTAAATCTGATTATTTTGATGCATATTACAACTTAGGTGCACTGTTTTTTAATAAAGGAGCTGATATGCTTAAAGAGGCAAACAATATACCACCAAATAAACAGGCTGAATATGAAGCTGCTATTAAAGAATCTTTTAATGAACTGGGAAAAGCATTGCCTTATTTAGAAAGAGCTCACGAGATTGATGCTACTGAAAAATCAACAATGCTAACATTAAAAGAGATTTATTTTAAACTTAGAGCAGATAACGAAGATTATATGGCTAAGTATAAAGCAATGGATGAAAAAATTAAAGCAATAGAATAGTAGGAGTTGAAAAAGCTGATTTAGATTGGCTTTTTCAATATAAATTCTATTTAACATAATATATATTATCAGACATTGATACATTTTCAATAAATACAATTAACCTAAATTAACCTGATTAATTCACAATTTTCGCTATTTGATTGTAATTTATTAGTTATTAATATGTTGCAAATTAAGTGGTGTTTTTTAACTAAATATAATATGCTAATTTACAATGGTATAAACTGCAATAATAATTCACTTTCCATTAAATACGGAACAGGCTCTGCATTATGCAGGTTAATATTTCAAATAATTTCAATATCTTTAGTTTTTCAATCAATTAGAATTCAATATTTGACTAATATGTGCGTAAAATAATCAAATATCAAATTCTCATGAGTTATAATAATTAATGAAAGATTTAAAAATCAATATAGTTAGCTTCAATATTCCATATCCGCCAAACTATGGTGGTATTATTGATGTGTATTATAAAATTAAAGCATTACATAAAGAAGGTGTTCAAATTTTTTTGCATTGTTTTGATTATGGTCGCGGTGTTCAACCCGAACTTGAAAAATTATGTGTAGAGGTTTATTATTATAAACGAAATACCGGTTTGCTAAATTCAATTAATAAAATACCTTACATTGTTAAATCACGCTCAAATACTGAACTATTAGATAATTTAAATAAAAACAATTACCCAATTTTATTTGAAGGATTGCATACAACTTATTATTTGAATAGTAATAAACTAAAAAACCGCATTAAAATAGTTCGTATGCATAATATTGAGCACGACTATTACATACAACTTGCCAAACAAGAAAAAAACCTGTTTAAAAGACTTTATTTTAAAAATGCTGCCAATAAATTAAAAAAATATGAAAAGGTTTTAGAGTATGCCACTCATATAGCAGCAATTTCACCTAATGACGACAAATACTTATCACAATTGTATAAAAATACGTTTTGGCTCCCCCCCTTTCATCCTAATAGTGAGTTAAATATTACTCTTAACACAGGTTTGTATGCATTATATCATGCAAATTTGTCGGTGCCTGAGAATGTAACAGTTGCGCAATTTTTAATATCTGCTTTTTGTAATGAAAAAGATATACCGTTAATTATAGCAGGTAAAAACCCTCATAAGCATTTATTTAAACTTGCAAAAAACATAAAACATATTAAAATTGTTGCTAATCCTTCTGAAACGGATATGAAAAACCTAATTGCAGAAGCACAAGTGCATCTATTACCAACTTTTCAACCCACAGGAATAAAACTAAAACTAATTGCATCATTATTTAATGGCAGGCACTGCATAGCAAATAGTAAAATGGTTAATAGTACCGGGCTTGAATCATTATGCCATTTGGCAAATAAACCAAGTGAATTTGTTGAAATAACAAATAAACTAATGAAATTGCCGTTTGAAAACAAAGATTTAATACATAGAAAAGAGATTTTAGGAAATAAATTTGATAATGAAAAAAATGCAGAATTACTATTATCAAAAATAAGGAAATAATATGTAAAAATATTGTTTATGTTAAATGCAGTTTTATTTTAAAAGGCATTTTTTTATGATACAACCATTTTTATAAAAAACTAAAAAAAATCAAAATATATGCTCATGCCTTGTTAAACAAGAGTTTTGAACAAATAGTTTAACATAAGCAAAAATACAGGTTACCAACAAAACAAAATTCTTATACATTTTATTATCAGATAAATAGAAATATATATTTTACAACTAACTAATAATCAGTGTACTAATAATTTTTTTTATTTTTATTTTTTAATATATTGATAAAGAATAGCATAGGAAATATATTTAAAAACCAATAGCAAATTTATTTTTTTTTTAATTATTTTTTCACAAAATTGCTTCAGATTTTAAGGGATTAATAAAAATTATTTAACCAAAATGAACAAAACTTATCAACAAGTATGGAATAACTGTTTACATGTAATAAAGGATAATGTACCTGCCATTAGTTTTAGAACATGGTTTGAACCAATTGTACCAATTAAAGTCAATAAAAATATATTGACAATACAAGTACCAAGCCCGTTTTTTTACGAATACCTTGAAGAACAGTATATTGATATACTTAGAAGAACACTAAGAACAGAATTAGGTGATGGTGCAAAGTTAGAATATAGTGTTATTATGGAGAATAATGTATATTCCAATTCAAACCCATATACCGTAAAGCTACCAACCAACGATAAAAGGGATCTTAAGAACAAGCCTCTGTCATTACCCTTAAATGAACAAAAGACTATAAAAAACCCGTTTATTATTCCTGGCATACAAAAGTTGCATGTTGATCCGCAGTTAAACCCAATAAATAGTTTTAATAATTTTGTTGAAGGCGAATGTAATCGTTTAGCTCGATCGGCGGGTTTTGCCGTAGCCAATAACCCGGGTAAAACAGCCTTTAACCCGCTTTTCTTATATGGTTCATCGGGCTTGGGCAAATCGCACCTTGCTCAGGCTATTGGTATTCATGTTAAAGAGAAATTTCCTGATAAAGTTGTATTATATGTAAATGCAAATAAATTTCATACACAATTTGTTGAAGCTATATTAAATAATAACCGTAATGATTTTGTGCATTTTTATCAAATGATTGATGTACTGATTATTGATGATGTACATGAGTTTATTAAAAAAGAGAAAACACAAGATATATTTTTCCATATTTTTAACCACTTACACCAAAACAGCAAACAGCTAATTTTAACATCCGACAAAGCTCCGGTTGATTTAAAAGGGATGGAACAAAGACTTCTTTCAAGGTTTAAATGGGGCTTATCGGCCGATTTACAAATACCTGATTATGAAACCCGAATAGCAATATTAAAACAAAAAGTATATAACGATGGGTTAAACCTACCCAACGAAGTAATTGAATATATTGCTGCACAAATTACCACTAATATTAGAGAATTAGAGGGTGCCCTTATTTCATTACTGGCACAATCAACCCTTAATAAAAAAGAGATAACAATTGAATTGGCTCGCAAAATGATTGACCGTTTGGTAAAAAACACCAAACGAGAAATTTCTATCGATTATATACAAAAAATTGTGTGCGACTATTTTAATATGCCCCATGATTTAATCAATTCAAAAACTAGGAAAAGGGAAATTGTACAAGCACGGCAAATTGCAATGTACTTTGCTAAGGGACTTACTAAATCATCGTTGGCAACAATTGGTTCACACATTGGCGGTAAAGACCATGCTACTGTTTTGCACGCATGCAAAACTGTAAACAACCTAATTGATACCGACAAACGGTTTAGGTGCTACATTGACGATATTGGCAAAAAACTTAAAACATAACAACTTAATAATTATTAAAACCGCTTAAAAAGCGGTTTTTTATTTGCCATGAAAAATTGTATTTTTTTTCTTTCTTTAACCTGTATTATGCATGCGTCAAGTTTGGGGCAGATGCAAGGCGTCGAAAGCCGCTGCTGTAGTTGCCTACTGCAAGGCTTTTGGAACGTAGCAGATGCCCCGAAATTGATGCACCTTTGGTGAAAATGAGAGAAAATAATTTTTCACAAAAAAATCTCAAACTACTGACATGTAGTAACATGTAAATTTTTTATTCGCTTTTATGCATAATACAGGTTAAATTACTATTTTTGTGTTGCTTAAATTATAGTAAACTACTTACAGCAAATGAAAACAGTTATCCAATTAATTATTGTATTATCCCTTATTTTATCTGCCACCACAACATCAGCACAACAAACTAAAATTAAGCGGTCAAACAATAAGGTAAGCCTAAACGGCAAGCCTTATTATATACATATAGTGCATAAAGGTGAAACCCTTTATGCCATTGGCAAAGCCTATAATGTATCAATTGATACTATTAAAATTGATAATTTGCATATTACCGATAATGTAAAAATTAATCAATACATAAAAATAAGAATATCACAGCATGATGGTGAAAAACAAAAATTTGTTTACCATAATGTAAAAAAAGGAGACACACCATTTAATTTGGCCCTAAAATACAACATATCAATTGATAAAATATACGAGCATAACCCAAATGCTAAATTGGGAATTGCAATTGGTGAAATATTAAAAATACCTGTTATTGCCAATACAGCAACAATTGCTGAAGAAAAAAAGGACAGCACAATAATAAAAAAAGAAAAACCAAGCTTTATTTTATATAAAGTTCAAAAAAAGGAAACCAAATTTGGTATTGCTGCTCAGCATAATACAACTGTTGAAAAAATTGAAGACCTAAACCCCCATTTAAAAAAGGAAGAACTTCAGGTTAATGAAAAAATTAAAATACCTGTAAATAAAAAATTTATTGAAAACGACAATAAATACTACTATCATAAGGTTTTAAAGCAAGAGACTATTTCAGGGTTAGCTAGGCAATATAAAATTAAAGAGAAACATCTTTATAAATATAACCCTGATTTAAAAAAAAGGATGCTGCAAGAGGGTGAACTGATAAAGATTATTAAAAATGAAATTTCAGATTCAATTTTTGTAAAAAAAGCATTTATAGATACCTGTAAACATGAACTCGAGCGCGATGTATTTTCAATTTGGAAAGATACCCTTATACTACCCTCCTGCCCTATAAAACAAATTGATACCATTACAAAATATAAAGTTGCATTTTTCCTTCCTTTTTACCTAAATATTAATGATACACTTGGCAAGTATATAAATGTTATGGTTAAAGAAGATGGAGTTGAGATATTGGAAACAGTACTGCGAACAGGAAGAATAAAGGATAATATTCATCCAAAATCAAAAATTTTCATCGACTTTTACCAAGGTGCTCTTTTAGCACTGTTAAACCTAAAAGAACAAGGTATTTCATTTGATACTTATATTTTTGATACCCAAAATGACAGTACACATGTTAGTCAACTTTTAAAAGATAATGACTTAAGTGGTTTTGACCTTTTTATTGGACCAATTTATGGAAATAATTTGCAAATAATAGGCGATTTTGCATGGGAGCACCAAATAAATATAGTCTCACCCCTATCGCTTAAAAATGAGTTTATTGAACACAACCCATATGCATTTCAGGTTAGCCCGCCTTTTGAGGTACAAATGCAACATGCATCCGATTTTTTAAATGAGTTTGATGTTAAAAACTACATAGTTATTCACGATGGCAATAATCTCGATCAAAATTATATTTCACATTTTAAACAGCAGTTGTTTGCTCAAATGAATCAAGACAATTTTAATCAGATTAAATACAATGAGGTTTTTTATTATGATGCACGCGATAGTATTTTAAAAGAGGTATTTACCCCAGGCATGAAAAATATTGTAATTGTACCATCAAACAACCAGGCTTTTGTAACCGATGTAATGGGTAAGTTAAACGGATACTCATATGAGTATGATATTACAATATTTGGTCAACCTCGTTGGCTACGATTTGAGAATATTGAGTTAGATAACTTTCATAATACCAATACTCATATTTTTTCAAACTCATTTATTAATTATACCAAACCCGGTGTAATTAATTTTGTTAAAAATTATAGGCTGCATTTTGTAGATGAACCCAATAAATATGCCTTTCAAGGCTATGATATTACTAAATACTTTTGTTTGGCATTAAATAAATATGGTAAAGACTTTCGAAAGTGTATTCATATACACCATATTGATTTATTGCAAACAAGTTTTCAATTTGTACCCTATACCGATCAAGGAGGATTTCAGACCACAGCAATTTATATTCTCGAATATTCAAAAGATTATAAATTAAGGAAAGTAGCACAATTTCCTTAAGAAATTGCTAATCATTTTATAACAAAATGTTTACAAAACAATAATCATCAAATGTGGATTTTACCCACAATTATTTTTTCTCATTGAAAATCAAATAATAATATTACCTTTGCGCCAAGTTTTGCAGGGAAAGCAAAACTATGGGTGTGTATGGAATTCATTTCGGGTTCTTTGGCTGCGTAGTCGTCTAATTTTGTCCATCTACACCTTGGTAATCAATAACCTCCGAGCTGAAAGTAAAATGGATTTTAGGCGGAATTTAATATTTTAATATGCAGAATTTTAATGAAATGGGCCTTTCGCAAGAACTGTTTAAGGCCATTAGTGAAATGGGTTTTGAAAAACCTACTCCAATTCAAGAAAAAACCATTCCGGCAATATCAAACCAAGGAAATGATATTATTGGACTTGCGCAAACAGGCACAGGTAAAACAGCAGGGTTTGGACT
>CBDUWQ010000081.1:0-15619 GCA_965370965.1 uncultured Bacteroidales bacterium | reverse complement strand
TGGACTTCCGATAATTAATAAAATTGAATTAGGTAATAGAAATACCCAATCAATTATTTTATGCCCAACACGCGAGTTGTGCCTACAGATTACAAGCGATTTAAACAAATATGCAAAATATATACCTAAGCTTTCAGTTCAGGCAGTATATGGCGGAGCAAGCATTGTACCTCAAATTAATGCATTAAAACAAGGTACTCATATTGTTGTGGGTACACCGGGTCGTACACTCGATTTAATTAAGCGTAAGGTAATGAAGCTTAACCAAATTAAATGGTTGGTGCTTGATGAGGCCGATGAGATGCTTAATATGGGCTTTAAAGAGGAATTAGATGCTATTTTGGCATCAACACCTAACGAGAAGCAAACACTACTTTTTTCGGCAACAATGCCAAATGGTGTCCGCCTTATTGCCAATAAATACATGAACAACCCCGAGGAAATTGCCGTTGGAGGAAAAAATACAGGTGCCGACAATGTAATCCACCATTACTATTTGGTAAAAGCATCTGATAAATACATGGCATTACGACGATTAATTGACATTAACACAAACATGTTTGGAATCGTATTTTGTCGTACACGCCGCGAAACAAAAGAGATATCAGATAAACTTATGCAAGATGGGTATAGTGCCGATGCGCTACATGGTGACCTGTCGCAAAGTCAGCGCGACCATGTTATGCAGCGTTTTCGCTCAAAACATTTGCAAGTATTGATTGCAACCGATGTTGCTGCACGCGGATTAGATGTAAGTGAACTAACACATGTTATTAATTATAATTTGCCCGATGAACTTGAGGCATACTTACACCGTAGTGGAAGAACAGGGCGTGCCGGTAAATTTGGTATTTCAATTGCCCTAATACACTCGCGGGAGTTGCATAAACTGAGGCAAATAGAAAAACTTACAAAAAAGAAATTTGAAGTTAAAAAAATACCCGGCGGACATGAGATTTGTGAGAAAAGGCTGTTTAGTCTTATAGATAAAGTGCAGCAAGTAACAGTTGACGAGGTGCAGATTGAATCATTTTTACCTTCTGTATTAAAAAAACTGTCAGAATTTGACCGCGATGAATTGATTAAACGCTTTGTAAGCGTAGAGTTTAACCATTTTTTAGATTACTACAAAAATGCAAAAGATATAAACCTTTCAAAAGAGAATAAAAGAGATGAAAGAGTGCAGAAATCAGAGAAGGGATATGCCCGCTTTTATATTAACCTTGGCACAAAAGACAATTTGAATAGCGCACGATTAATTGGTATTATTAATGATTATACACGCAGTAGGGATATTGCCATAGGAAAGATTGATATTTTAAGGAAATTTTCGTTTTTTGAAGTTGAACATGGTTTTGAGAGCAAAATATTAGGGGCTTTTACAGGCCAATTGCTTGATGGTGTTGAATTAGAGGTGCAGTTATCAAAACCCGATAAAGCAAAAAATAAAGATTCATATAGAGACAACGAAAGGCAGCAAGGAAACAGACGGAAAAACGATAACGGTAAATCACGCAAAAACAAAAAAAAGAGTTCTAGAAAAAGATATTAATTTGATTAGCAGTTAGTTGTTTGTAACTAATAATTCAATATTATTTAATAATAGTATGTTATAAAAATATAAGTATCTGACATATAGTTATTTGAATTATATTAATCAATAATATTAAAACTCTGATTATTAATGTAGTATGTTTTTGTCTTATTACTTTTTATTAAAATCTAACGACTTATTGATTTAATTGATATTTAATTATTTTTGATAAAAAGAAAGAAAGCCTTATATTTATAAAATAAAACATCCATAATGATATGTTTAATCTATAAGACCAATATTATTGCAAAATAGACATTTTTGGAACTGTGAATTAACAAAAAGGTGTTGCACTTGCCTTCAGCAAAGGCAGGTTCAACAAAATTATTATTATTAACGGGTGAAACGGTATCTCAGAATTCATGAATAGTCAAATTAATAAAGACAATTTTGCGCTCAAATTATTTGAGGGAATGCAGAAAGATAATCTGAATTACATCTATCGTGGTGTTTTTAGCCAAAACATTACTGATGGAATATTATCTTTAACTGAAGGAAACCTTGAAAAAGTTGGAGAGGTATCCAAAATTAAAAAGCGCGTCTTTACCATAATGGTTGAAGGTCTTCAAAACATTACACGACATCAGGAAACCAGTGAAAAAACAGAAGATAATAGTGATGCCGGTTTATTTTTATTGCAAGATATTAATGGTAGGTACTATATTACTACAGGAAATCCCATTTTAAAGAAAAACGTATCTGCTTTAACTGAACAATTAGAAAAAATAAACAGCCTTAATACTTATGACTTAAAGCAGTATTATAAAAACGTACTTAATGATAATGTTATTTCAGATAAAGGCGGAGCAGGATTAGGGCTCATTGAAATGGCAAGAAAATCAGGTAATAAGCTAACGTTTGACTTTGTTGACTTGAGCGATAATTATTCATATTTTTATTTGAATACTGAAATTTCTCAAGAAAAGGATGATGGTACAACTGATTTAAAAAACGAGGTTGAATCGTTGGATAATATTAAGGAGCTTCATAAATTATTAAATCAAGAAAATATTGTTCTTATTTTTAATGGTATTTTTAACCAAGAGAGCCTACTTAACCTGCTCTCAATTATGGAAAACCAGATGATAGAGCATAATCTTAATTTAAAGAAAAAGGTTTTTAATATTATGGTAGAAATGCTTCAGAATATCGTTAAGCATGCTGCTAATGGCAATGCAGTAGGTGAAAACCCCGGCATATTTTTTATTAACCAAAAAGAAAATAAGTATATACTTAATACAGGTAATTATATTAATAAAATTGAAAGTAAAAACCTAAAACAAAAAATTGATCGTGTGAATTCTTTATCAATGGATGAATTAAATGATTTTTATGAAAAAAGCCTATTTAATTTTCAAATTGATAGTAGTAAAGAATCAGGTTTGGGCTTAATAGAATTAAGATTAAAAACAAAGAGAGAACTAGAGTTTGAAATAAGTCCATTTAACGAAAAATTTAATTTCTTTGCTTTAAAAACAGTAGTTGATTAATAACATATGGAGAAATTAATATTAGATAAAACTGAAGATACACCTCAGGTTATATTTGATATTGAATCTGATAAATTCAGTATTGAAGGACGTTCTCTGCCTGAAAATGCTGTTGCTTTTTATATACCATTAATTGATTGGCTTGATGAGTTTGGTAATACTTTGGTTAATGATATAGTTTTTGATTTTAAGCTTGACTATTTTAATACCGCATCTGCCAAACAAATAACAAAGGTTATGTTAAAATTACAAGCCCTTTCAGAGAAAAAAAACATTAAGGTTAATTGGCACTATTTTATTGATGATATTGATATTAAATCATCGGGGGCACGATTTGCCAAGCTTATTAAGGTTAACATTGAGTTGGTATCTTACACAGATTAAACAGAATAAATCATATCTATTAAACAGTAAATTTAACACCAATAACCAAAACATCGTCAAGCTGCTTATTACTACCCTTCCACTCATTAAATTCAATATTAAGTAAATTTTTGTGTTCACTAAATGGTTTTTGTTGCATTTTTTCAAGAAAATCCATAAACTTGAGTGTCATGTATTTTTTGTTAAAGGAGCCTCCAAATTGATCTTGAAAACCATCTGAAAACATATACATTGTTGTATCACTTGTTATCTCTATTTTATGATTGGTATAATCAGTATTTTCAATACCAACATTTCCGCCAATACTAAAAATATCGCCTTCAATTAAATTTAATTTTCCATTATTAAACAAAATTGCAGTATGGTTGGCAAGAGCCAGTTGTAAAGTATTTGTTTTTTTATTATAACAGCAAAAAGTCATATCCATGCCATCTTCACTAAAGCTTTGTTTATCGCCATTATTTTGGTTAAGGGTATATACTACTTTATCGTTTAACATTTGAAGTACCTTAGCAGGTTCAAATATCTCTTTTTCGTTAACAACTTCGTTTAAAAGCGTGTTTCCTATCATTGACATAAATGCTCCGGGCACACCATGTCCTGTACAATCAATAGCTGCAACAAACACCAAATCGCCATGGCTTGTATGCCAATAAAAATCGCCACTAACAATATCGCGTGGTTTATATAACACAAACGAATTTGGCAAATCTTCTGTCATTTTTTTCTCATATGGTAGTATGGCCTCCTGTATATGACTTGCATAATTAATGCTATCTAGAATTTGGTTGTTTTTTTTCTCAACCTCATTATTTAACGCTTGTAAAGTTGCATTGGCACGTTTTTTTGCCCGCATTTGCCTGTAAATAAGCAAAGTTAGTGCAATCACAAAAACAAAAACAATCATTATGCTATGCCTTAGTCTGCGTTCGGCTTTAAGACTGGCTTCCTTTGCTTTTAAAGTAGCCTCTTTAGCCTCATTTTCGGCATTTAATAAATCAATTGCCATTGATGCCAATTTTAAAGTATCTTGTGTTTTAACCAAATCTGCTTCGGTTTTAACCTTCTCTTTTATAGCAACATCTTTTTCTGCTTTAATTTCCGACATTTTTTGTTTGTTAAGTTGTTCGCGCTTTTTAAACAACTGCTGCTGTATATGCTTATCTATTGTAGAATACAGGCTAAAATACTCTACAGATTTTTCTTTGTTGCCTTTCTTATCATAGCTTTCATGCAAAATTCCATAAAACGACCTGATTAACCTCATATCGTTTAATGCCTTGGCCATCTCCAATCCTTGCTCGGCAAGTTTTATGGCTTTATTATATTGTCCATTATTGTTATATGCTAATGCTAAATTACTAACACTGCCGGCAATTTGCTTTTTATTACCTTTTTTCTTAACAAGCTTAAGGCTTTTATCAAAACATAATATTGATTTATCGTATCGTTCCATATCAGAATACACAAATGCCATATTCTCAAGTACCTTCTGTTCCCCATTCTTGTTTTGAACATCTTGGTTTATTGTTAAAACCTGTTCAAAATATTTTACAGCATCGGCATAAATAAAATACTCCCAATATAAAAATGCCACTTTATTTAAATAGGTGGCAGCAGCATTGTCATTGCCCGCATTTCTGTTTTTAATAGCATTTACCTTATAATTCTCTATTTGAATTTCTACTTCGTTGGGTAATTGCTTGTCCTGAGATTTTGCTGATTTGCAGATAATACTCAAAAAAAACACAACCATAAAATAGATTGCTATTTGGGTAATTTTTTTTAATAAGTTCATCTTTTAATAATTTTGTTATCGTCTTATATTGAAACACTTAACTTTTTGAAACACATAAGTCATACCTGCCCGGTTGGTAAACAGGTAAGAACACATAAGAGTTTTTGCCCTGTGAAAGTATAATAAAGGTAAGCATTTAACCTATATAATGTATAAAAGCAATTAAATTTAGATAAATAGCTTTTATACATTATTAAATATCACTATCTGTATGACAAATTATTATGCTTTATGTTCTAATTTTTAGAAGCTATATAGCCTTATAATACAATAGTTTGTTAAATTATCAGCAATATATACAATTATTTACAAAAAACACAATATGTTGTTTATTAGTAGTTTATAAATATTTAACGAACTATTAATAATAGCGTATCTCTTTAATACAATCACAAATAACAACTATTTTCACATACTCTACATTATATCAAAACCAAGCACAATAACATCATCTATTTGCTCATTTTCACCTTTCCACTCTTCAAATATTTCATTTAATTGCTTTACACGTTTGTTATATGGAATGGAATTTAAATTGCTAAGTATTTGTTTAAAACTTGCATATTTGAGTTTTTTGTTTTTTTTACCACCAAATTGGTCAGCATAACCATCTGAGAACATGTATATTGCATCACCACTTTCAATATTTATTTTAACTGTATTAAACGGTTCTTCAAAAAACTCGTGAATACCTATGGGCATTTTATCGGGTTTAAACTCTATTAGTTCCTTATTTCTAAACAGATACAGTGGGTTATTTGCACCAGAATATTCAATGGTGTTATTTAAAATATCTATAATACAAATAGATATATCCATTCCATCGCGGGCATCATCAATAGTATTAGTGATTTTCTGGTGAAGCGATGATATAACTCTTTTTCGTAGCTGCTCTAATATTTGTGCCGAATGTGTAATGTTGTTGTTATTTACAATCTCGTTTAAAAAAGCTGTTCCCAGCATACTCATCATTGCTCCCGATATACCATGCCCTGTACAGTCGCTAACGGCAATAACAGTTTTTCTGCAGTTTTGCGATATCCAGTAAAAATCGCCACTAACTACATCTTTTGGTTTGTTTAATACAAAATGCTTTGGAAGCAATTGGTTCATTAATTCTTTTGGAGGGAACAAAGCTTGCTGTATTCGGCTTGCATAAGAAATATTATCTTTAATCTCTTGTTGCTGCTCAATTATCTTATCGCGATGCTTTAATGCAGTATCGCGTTGCGATTGTATCTCTTCGTTTTGTTGTTCTATATAATCGCGCTGTAATTTAATCTCCTCATTTTGTGCTCTTAAGGTGTCATTTTTTGATTGTATTTCCTCTATCGCCTCTTGCAACTCTTTTCTTTGCAATTCGTTTTTATAAAGGATTTTTTGAAGTTTTATATGATGGATACTTGATTTTTTAAAGGCTAATTCTAAATCTTTGTTTTTTTGGTTTATCTCATTATCAATATTTTGTTGATGCGGTTTAGTGTCGGCATTTTTACTTTCTATAATTTTTGATAATTGATGCTTATTGTCTATTGCTGTTTTTAACTCCCCTTTGGGTAGTGGTTTTTTTGTATTATTATCAATATCATCTTTTCGATTGTTTTTTGAATTAAAATACTTATTCCTATGAGATTTTGTCATAATACAGGTAACAAAAAAATTAATGCATGCAATTATTGAATGATGTTATCAAATCATTATAGTTTAATAACTACGAAATAATTATTGAAAAGTTACGATAAATAGAAAAGGATTGCAAATTTATGTTAAACCTGTATTTTTACAAGAAAAGGCGTTAGCTCTTTAAACCAGTAAGCTACGGTGTGAATATATTAATAAACAGTAGATTGTAACAATTATATTTCACTATTAATTAATAATTCACTCCGTAGCTATCAGATAATCGCTCAATTTAGGTTATACCCATGCAAGTCATCAGATGACTATCTGGCGCATTAATTAAACATCAATATTTGCATATTTGGCATGCGATTCAATAAATGCTCTACGCGGTGGTACCTCATCGCCCATAAGCATTGAAAAAATATGGTCGGCTTCGGCGGCATTATCAATAGTAATCTGGCGTAGAGTTCTATTCTCAGGATTCATGGTAGTTTCCCAAAGCTGTTCGGCATTCATTTCACCAAGGCCTTTGTACCTTTGTATGTGCATACCACCCTCATTTCCGCCTCCCCATTCATGAACCAATTGTTGGCGTTGTTCTTCGTTCCAACAATATTGTTGGTTTTTCCCTTTTTTAATTAAGTATAAAGGCGGAGTTGCAATATATTGATATCCTTTTTTTATTAAATCTTTCATAAACCTAAAAAAGAAAGTCATAATAAGTGTGGCAATATGACTACCGTCAACATCGGCATCACACATAATAATTGTTTTATGGTATCTCAGTTTTTCAAGGTTTATTGCTTTACTGTCTTCTTCAGTCCCAATTGTTACCCCAAGGGCTGTAAATATATTTTTTATCTCTTCGTTTTCAAAAACCTTATGGTGCATTGCCTTTTCTACATTCAATATTTTTCCGCGTAAAGGTAATATTGCTTGAAAAAACCTGTCTCTACCTTGCTTTGCTGTACCACCTGCCGAGTCTCCCTCCACAAGGTAAACTTCGCAATTTGCAGGGTCTTTGTCCGAGCAGTCGGCTAATTTACCGGGTAGCCCTCCTCCTACCAATACCGATTTGCGTTGTACCATTTCGCGTGCTTTACGAGCAGCATGACGGGCTTGTGCAGCAAGAATAACCTTTTGTACTATAATCACGGCATCTTTAGGATTCTCTTCGAGATAATTAGATAGCATAGTGCTAATTGCCTGATCGACAGCCAAACTTACTTCAGCATTTCCGAGTTTGGTTTTTGTTTGCCCCTCAAATTGCGGTTCTGCAACTTTAACTGAAACTACTGCTGTTAAACCTTCTCTAAAATCATCACCACTTATTTCAAACTTAAGTTTGGATAACATGCCCGATTTTTCGGCAAAGGTTTTTAAAGTACGCGTTAACCCACGACGGAAACCTGTTAAATGAGTTCCTCCCTCAATAGTATTGATATTGTTTACATAAGTATGTACATTCTCGGTAAATGAGTTATTGTATTGCATTGCCAATTCAACCGGAACATCATTTTTTTCGGTTACAATATAAATAGCCTTTTCTATAAGGGTTTCACGCGTGCCATCAAGATATTCAACAAATTCCAATAACCCATGTTCCGAAATGAATTCTTCTGATCGGTATTCACCTTCTTCATTTTTTTCGCGTTTATCGGTAATTACTAACCGAATACCTTTATTAAGAAAAGCTAATTCGCGCAAGCGGGCTGCCAATATCTCATATTTATAATCAACTAACATAAATATTGACTTATCGGGATGAAAGGTAATGTAAGTTCCGGTTTTATCGGTTTCTCCAATAACCTGAACATCTCCTTTTGGTTTACCAATTGAATATTCTTGAACAAATATTTTTCCATCACGATGAATCTCGGCACGTAAAAGTGATGATAACGCATTTACGCACGATACTCCTACACCATGCAAGCCACCAGATACTTTATAAGAGTTTTTATCAAATTTACCTCCGGCATGTAATACTGTCATTACAACCTCTAAAGCTGATTTTCCCTCTCCTTTATGAATTTCAGTAGGAATACCGCGTCCATCATCGGTAACCGTTATTGAATTATCTTCGTTAATAAATACCTCAATATTATTACAAAATCCAACTAAAGCTTCATCAATAGAGTTGTCAACAACCTCGTAAACCAAATGGTGCAACCCTTTTACGCCAATATCACCAATGTACATTGCAGGGCGCTTGCGTACTGCTTCTAAACCCTCTAAAACCTGAATACTGTCAGCTGAATATGAATTTGCTTGAGATTTACTTTTTTCCTGTTCGCTCATTGTGTAATTATTTATTATAATGTGTTTATATTCAATACTTTATATGTGTGAAAATTCATTTTTTCACAAGCAAACAAATATAGTTATTTAAAGTTATTATTATGAGTTTTTTAAGCCTTTATTTGGGGTAGTTTTTAACAAAAAATTAACAAAATTATAATGGTAATAAAAGGCATGATGTTTACAAACTTAAGGATTACTAATTTAATTCACAATTATCTTTGTAACAAGTAATTAGTAATATTGTTAAAATTGCTTTTTATACAAAAAAAATGTTTTAATTAGTGTATTCAATGAATGAGGTTTTAACCTTATCATTAACTATTTTGGCAACTAAACTTTTAAAACGAATAGGTAACCCCCAACATTACATTAAACTGTTGCGATGGGTAATGGTTCCATTCGTAATATTTTACCGAGCTAATATTATTGAAGTAGGCAAAGGCCGAAAAAACTTTTGACATACGGTAGTCAACACCAAGGTTTAAATCAACTATACCCTGCAAGGTTTTATCGTATTGTATCATGTTATCATCAAAATTACGGGCATATCTTTTGCCAATTGCAAATATATTTGTCGATAGGGTTATTTTCTTTTGTATTATATAACGGGCATTAATACTAACCGAATAATTAGGCATGTGCCATGGTTGTGATTCGGTTGATAGGTTGTAATGGTAATAGTTGCCTTTTAAGTTAAGAAACAGTTTCTCGCCTGCATTGTATGATACTTCGGCTAAAAAACGTATTCGGGTAATGTCGTCATAAACAACATTAAATTTATTTTGCAGGGGTACCAAATCTGAAGTATCATTTACAAAAAAGTATTGATTATTTATTTTTGCATAGTTTATTTTTGTATTAAAGGCTATTTTTGAACTTATATTACCCCTAAAGCCAAATGTTGCATTAATTTTTGTTTCGGTGGGCTTAACACCAAGACTTTGCAATATAAACGGGTTTTTATTATAAATATCCTTGTAGCTATTTTCGTTATAGTTGCCATCAAGCTCAAAATAGGGAATTAAAAAGTAGTCGATAATATTGTAATGCATGCTAACACGTGGGGCAAACAGGTATTTTTGATTGGGCTGGTCGTAATATGTTGTAACACCCGCAACAATACGCCACTTGTTGCCAAATGCCCCAACCCAAGGACTAAATTTTATTATAGCACCGTCTAAAACACTATCAATGCCAATATTGGTATAATAATTCAAATCTAAATCTACACCTATAAACTCTTTTTCAAAAAAATAGTCAATATTTGCCTTAATTTTTAAGGCGCTCTCCCCTATTCCATCCATCCCGTTAAGGTTTTGAAAACCTAAATTCAAATCATAATTTGCTTTTGATGAATCAAGGTAATTTGTCCTCCAGTTACCAAATACACTAAAATAATATATTGATTGTTTTTCAATGGAATCCTTAACCAAAGGAGCTGTTAAATTATCATTAATAACCGATGGGTTATAACCATAGTAATAGTTTGTTTTATTGCTCAATTCAGTACTAACACTAAATATTTTACTGTTTTTTGTAAAATAGTTTACCTCGGCATTTGCACTTGATTTGCTTAAACCTGCATAAACCTTTTCACTAACCTCATTTTTAATTTTACCATGCGATGAGTTATGGTGTAGCATTACATTCCAATTCAATTGCTCTGACCGTTTGCTGCCAATGTAAACCTGAGCAAGTGGCGATAAATACGAACCAAAACCAACCTTTGCCTGACCATAATAAAGTTTTGACAGAGGTTCGCTTATTAACCTTGCAGGCTTTATAACTATTGGTTCAAAACCTGTTTTATGTCGGGCAGGAATAATTTCATAATCAAATTCTGTTATTACCTTATTTGTATCCGATATTTTTGGTAGTTCGGTTATTTTAAAAGCATCATTAATAACCGGTATATATGCTTTTATTACTTTAACCTCTTGGTTTACATTATCTTGAGCAACAACACTTTGCTTAAGGCAACCAACGACCATAAAAACTATTAATACAAAAATATTCTTAATCATAATATATTGCGTAAATAAATATCAAATTTCCTTAAACTATTCACTCCTTATAAACTATTTATCAATTCCAAACTGTCTGTTCTCCATTGTAACAATTATATCAAATTTTTCTTTTGCTTCTTCAATAATACCATCATCAGTAATACTGTAATTATCAATTACGCTTTGCAGGTTTGCCTTTGCCTGAAAACGGTCTTCTTTGGCAAGATAAATATCAGATAACAACAAAAACGATTTAGCCAACCAATACTGGTGTGGTGTGCCAAGCCCAATAAACTCCAAAATAACCTTTTCTGATTTGTCAATGTCCGACTGTGTATATAAAATTTCAGATACCCTGTGTTTACTTTCGGCGCCTTCAATGTTTTTAACATCCTGTGCCAATATCCTAAACTGAACAATTGCAGCATCCAATAATTCTTGTTCTTTGTACGATTTGCCCATTACCATACGTGCCTCCCTTATCTCCTCTTCCTGTATTTTATCGGTAATAAGTACCCTGCGTGCTGCCTCAATAGCATTGGTGTATTTATGCAATTTAAATGCTGCATTCATTTGTCCCTTTCGTGATACTAAAAGATTTGATTTTATCTCGGCCTGATTTTCAAGTTGTTTATAAATAGTATATGCAATGGAGTCGTTACCTGTTTCAATATTCAGATTTGCTGCATTTAATAGCGAGGGTTCGGTAAATATATTTTTTGGTTTCTTAATTACATAGCTAAAATCATTAAGAGCCGAATCAATTCTGTTTGCCCTTAAATTGCAATCGCCACGGTAATAATGGGCATTTAACGAAAATTTACCATTTGGGAATTCAGTAAGGTAATTATTAAACATTTCGTTTGCAAGCCTCCAATTACCCGACATATAAATTTTTTCGGCAGATAGCCATGTCAATGAATCCTTTTCGTTAACACTGATATTTTCAACACCACCCTGTTCTTTGGCAAAGGCAAAATAGTCATCAACCTTATTCATATCCAAATAAATATTTTTAATACCCAACAAGGCATCATTGGCCTCTTGCGTGCCCGGATAGTCAACCACAACTCTTTTATAATGTTTTAATGCCAAATCGTATTCATTAATATTATAGTTTAAAAGTCCAAGTTGCAGCAATGTTTTTACTATATATATACTGTTTGGATATTGGGTAAGCATTAGGTTATAGTCGTTAATTGCCAATTTTGTCGAATCAACCGACACATAACTTCTGCCCCGCTCATATAAAGCATCGGCAGCATATGTCGAGTTTGGGTTTTGCTGAAGAAGTGTTGTTAATGTAGCAATTTTTTTGCTCTGCTTTTTTAGCAAACCATATGAAAAACCTTTTTGAAAAATAGCATAATCCACATCAAACGTATCCAATACTATAGCCTCGTTATAATACTCAATAGCACTAGTGTATTGACTGCCAACAAAATAACAGTCGGCAATGCGTATAAAGGCATCACCCCTTTTTAACTGGTTTACTTCATTGCCTTTATCGGTAAATTTGCGATACCATGAAATGGCCTGCTTATACTGTTTTTGTTTAAAATTGCAATACCCAATGTTGTAATAGCTTTTATTATACTCCTTTAACATATAAGCACCGGGCGTTAATAAAAAATCATTATAATGTACAACAGCTTCAGCATAGCGTTTTAAACGATACAAAACTTCAGCTTTCCAATAAATACAAAGCGAATGTAACTGTTTGTCAAAGTTTTTTTGCTGAAGCGATATTTCAAAAGCCGCCAAAGCTCCCGAAAACTCTAAGTTGTTAAATAACTCAAGTCCTCTAAAAAATGCTACCCTTTGGTGGGCAACCATCATTTCTGGCGATTTTACCTTTATTTTATTTAATGATGCCAAAGCCTCTTTATAGTTCTTTGATGTAAGATATACCTTTACCAAATAGCTATAGGCCTCGTCGTGGTGAATTGATTTGGGGTACGATGTTATGTAATCATAAAATGCATTTATTGTTTCGTTAAATGGCGAATATGATAATTCGTATGATAACTTAGCATAATTTAAAAGAGATATCTCTTTAATATTTTCATCAAAATTTAATTTAGATGCAGCCTCGAAAGCCATCCGCGCTTGCTCCTTCTTTTTAAGCTTTAAGTAGCAATTCGCCATATGAAAAAAAGCATTTTGTGTAAGTCCGTCATCAACATTGGTAATATTTGAAAAGGTAGATACCGATTCATCAAACCGCCCTGTCATATAATACACATAGCCCAATTGGTAAATATCTTCGCGGGTATAGGTGTCAGCTTTCTTTTTATATTTTTCAAGATACTCCAAAGCTTCTTGATATTGCTCTTTAGCATATAGAGCCTCTCCTACCACCCTCGATATTTCAGCTTCGCGCTTGGTTTTTGGCAATTCCAACAGTTGCTGACCGTATTCAAGCACTTTATCGGTTTTACCTTGCAGATAATATATTTGCACCATATAATATGGTACAATAGGCGCAAAAGTTGCATCATCTTGCAAATTTGTAAAACCCTTTAACGCTGTTTCATAATTTTTGTCAATATAGGCTATATGTGAATAGTAATAGTTGGCCGGTCCGGCATATTTAGTATCCTTATTAAGGATTTCAAAAAACATTTTTGCCGATTTATGTAATTGGTCTTCTTTAAAAAGACTATAACCTTTTTTAAAATAAAATTCGTAAAGCTGCTCTTTTAAGAGGTTTTGTTTCCATACCTTATTAAAATAATATATTGCCTGATCGTATTTACGGTTGCGGTACTTAAATTTTGCCATTTCAAAATAGGCTACCCTAGTCCTGGGACTTTCGGGGTATTTGGCTATAAATTGCGATATACGGTATTCGGCATCGGTATTAAACAGCTCAATGGCACATAATGCCAAATAATACTCGGCATCGGCCTTAATATCGGTATGTTCGTTGCCGTAATAATCAACTGCAAGGTTAAAAAAATACTGTGCCTGAGCATATTTCTCACTTTCAAAAAGCTCAACCCCTTTTTTGTAGTTTAAATCCTCATCGGTATATAACAGCGAATTTTGCGCCCAAGCCGATATGACTATAATAGAACTTATAAAAAGTATTAATGCAACTTTAAATAGTTTATAATTCATTTTATGTCTGTTTTTTTTAAAATATGGTAAAGATAAAAAAGAATACCATGCAGGTTGTAGATTATAAAACCATGTTTTCAACAAAAAATTGTTTATTACTTTGAAAATTAGAATGATTAAATTTTTTACTTTTGTTAAAAAAATAGATTATGGCATTAGATACCACCATTAAACTTGAAAATGTTACAATATCGCAACCTAACAATGTAATTTTCAATAAAATAAATTTTGAAGTACATAAAGGCGATTTTTTATATATTATTGGAAAAACAGGTAGCGGCAAAAGCACATTGCTAAAAGCCCTTTATGCTGAGTTGCCTATTACCAATGGCAAAGGAGTTATTGTTGATTATAATTTATCGACAATTAAAAAAAAACAGGTGCCTTATTTAAGAAGAAAACTCGGTATTATTTTTCAGGATTTTCAGCTGCTTATTGACAGGTCGGTTTACGAGAATCTTGCATTTGTATTAAAAGCAACCGGCTGGAAGAAAAAAAACGAAATTGAAAACCGCATTCAGCAAGTGCTTGAAAAAGTTGGCTTACACCATAAAGAGTATAAAATGCCGCACGAGCTATCGGGTGGCGAACAGCAAAGGGTTGTAATTGCCCGTGCCCTTTTAAACGACCCCGAAATTATTTTGGCAGATGAACCAACAGGGAACCTCGACCCTGAAACATCGGCAGGTATTATACAATTGTTAATGGATATAAGCAAAACAGGCAGATCGGTTTTAATAGCAACACACGACTACCCGTTACTTAAACAGTTTCCGGCAAAAACCATAAAATGCGAAGACAGCAGCCTTGTGGAAATAAGCGCAGGGCAACAAGTTGATATTAATGAACTTTAGTAATGGGTATTTTTTGCCCACTAATTACACTAATAACAAGAATTTTAATTTACTTAAATTTTCATACTGCACGGCAATTATAAACTAGCAGGGATATTATTTTTTTAGCACCAAGGCAATGGACAACGTAGCGCCTGCTACGTTTTGTTTTTATAACACAAGAGAAATAAGTGCTTCGCACTTAATATCGTAGCAGCCTGCCCGATTTTGTTATTCAGGCGGGGCGCTTACGAGTTCCAAGAGCTAACCGCGCTCCTACTAAATATGCTACTATTTAATTGGAGGAATTAGCGGTAATAGAAAAACAATCTGTTTGACTTAATTATAACATTGCCACAACAAATGTATATACCATGAGTATGATTTGGTTTTATTTATAATAATTCAACCAAAAAATTATCGTTTTTTAGTTACAATTTGTAAATAATATAACAAAAACACTATAA
>CBDUWQ010000080.1:0-15662 GCA_965370965.1 uncultured Bacteroidales bacterium | reverse complement strand
CCACTACAAGTCAGGTAGGCAATTATATTGCAGAGCAGTTATTAAAGTCATAGAATAAAAAATAAGAAAATAGAGCAGTCTGTTTTAACTTTTTACATAGCTTCTTCTGATATGGGCAAAGGGCAATGAATTTTGTTATACACCATATATTTACCTCTCCAAAACAAAGGCATTACAAAAAATTACATTTCATACTCTTAAATCAACAATCCAGCAACTTTTTTTTCTCCTTATTATTAAAACAGTGCATGTTTGTATCGTAAAAAATACAAATACAGCAAAAAATGAATAAGGTAGCTTTAAGTATATTAATTTTTATGTTTGCAACAGCAGTATATGGGCAAACAAAAATATCAGGAGTTGTTACCGATAAAAATGGCAATACACTGGTTGGCGCTAATATTTATATTAAAGGTACTTATGATGGGGCATCAAGCAATGTTAATGGCTTATTTTCTTTTACAACCCAAAAGTTAGGCAAACACACGTTGATAGTTGATTATATTGGGTATGAATCATTTAGTATGCCAATTAATGCTAATAAAAAAGCATTAACAATTTCAGTAAAACTAAAGGAGGAGTTTAATGAACTTAATGCGGTAAATGTTTCTGCAGGAGCATTTGAGGCAGGCGATAAAATGAAATCTATTGCTATTACCTCCTTAGATATGGTTACTACACCAAGTGCAACAGGAGATATTTATGGAGCTATTCAGGCTTTACCCGGTACTACTACAATTGGTGAATCGGGTAAATTATTTGTAAAAGGCGGGCATAGTCGCGAAACAAAAACATTTATTGATGGTACATTGGTTTATGTACCTTATAGCTCTTCAGCACCAAACATGTCGGTAAGGGGGCGTTTTAACCCGTTTATGTTTGGTGGCACAATGTTTAGTACAGGTGGTTATTCTGCCGAATATGGACAGGCCTTGTCGGGAATTTTAGTGTTAAAAACAAAAGAGATGCCTGTTGAGGATCAATTAAATCTTTCAATTCTTAGCATTGGCATTGGAGCTTCAGCTACTAAAACATTTAATAAATCATCAATAACAGCTTCAATTAGCCATAACAATTTAAAACCATACATGAGTTTGGTTCCACAGTACAGGCAGTGGAGTTCAGAACCCAAATCGGTAAATGGCGAAATTAGCTATCGTTTAAAGACTGCTAAAGCGGGGTTGCTGAAAATTTACAGCAAAGTTAGCCAATCAAATTTTAGCTTAATGCACAATAATTATGGTGAGAGTTATGGTTATAAATTAAAAAACAATTATGCATATGCCAATGCATCTTGGATTGGCGAATTAGGTAATAATTACATATTATCTACAGGCTTTTCTTATTCATATAATAAAGACAATACTAAACTTGACACAGCTAAATACAATAAGCAGTTAAATGGCAGCCATGCAAAGGTTATGGTATCAAAAAAAATTACCAAAAAAATAAAGCTTAAGGCTGGTGCCGATATGTTTTATAAAAAGTATGGTACTGAGTTTTTGTATGAATCAGGCAACCACAAACAAGGGTTTGTAAGTAAAAGTGTTGCCGGTTTTTTTGAGGGTGAATTATATGCATCAAATAAATTTGTTACAAGGTTGGGTGCACGAGTTGAATATTCAAATTATTTGAACCGTGCCAATATAGCCCCACGGTTGTCTGTTGCCTATAAATTTTCTAAAGTTAGTCAGGTTTCATTAAGCCACGGTTGGTTTTTTCAAGACCCCGATGATGAGTTTTTGCTATTTACTAACTCATTAAATTATGAAAGAGCCGACCACTATACCATTAATTATCAATATGAGAAAAACAACAGGGTGTTGCGTTCAGAGCTTTTTTATAAAAGGTATAAAAATATAGTAAAGTTTACCGATGCTCCATTTTATCAACCTAATGGTTATAATAATACAGGGTTTGGTGAGGTGTCGGGCTTTGATGTTTTTTATAGAGACAACAAAACCATTAAGTTTGCTGATTTTTGGCTATCGTACTCTTTTATTGCAGGCGAAAAATATGAACTGGATTATCCAAAGCCTGTTACACCAAACTACATGAGCAAGCATAACCTAACGATAATTTATAAACAATGGGTAGGCAAAATACGATCGCAGGTTGGCATAAGCTATAAGGTTGCATCGCCACGGGCGTATAATAACCCGAATACACAGGCATTTAATGCAGAGAAAACTATTGCATACCAAACAGTTGATATTAATTGGAGCTTTTTATACAGGCAAAATATTATTATTTACGCTTCGGTTTCAAATGTGCTCGGATTTAAGCAGCAGTTTGGGTACAGCTATTCAAAAATACCTGACGCAAACGGGGTTTATAGTTCAACACCAATACTGCCTAGTGCAAAGCGGTTTTACCTTATAGCCTGTTTTATTACGCTTTCTCGCAAAGGAGATATTAATCAATTGGATAAAATAAATTAAACCGCCAATGGCTGATATAATCAGTTGGCATAAAATTTACAACTATGAAAAAAACAGTTTTAATTGCCATTACAGTACTATTGGCAACAGTATTAAAAGCAGAAAATGAGAAGTATTTTCAAAAAATGAGTGAAACAATTGGGCAATATGTACAATGTAAAACAATTGATGATTATCAGAATTTGGCAAATCAGTTTAAAATAATTGGAGGAGTTGAAAAAACAGAGTGGTTGCCATTGTATTATGAGGCTCATTGCTATGTTATTATGAGTTTTATGATGCGTAATGATGCTGTTAAAAAAGATGCTTTACTTGATATGGCAGAGGCACCCATGAACAAAATGATTGAAATTGTGCCAAATGAATCGGAGGCATATGCACTTCAGGCTTTTTATTATACGGCAAGGCTTGTGGTTAACCCGCAAAAGCGTGGGCAAAAATACGGGGCACTATCGGCACAGGCTGTATCAAAGGCTATTGCTATGGATGCAAATAACCCAAGGGCACAATTAATAAAGCTGCAAAACGAAATGGGGACAGCAAGTTTTTTCGGCAACGATATTGCCCCTTATTATGCTCAAGCAGAAAAATTATTAAACGACTGGGACAGCTATAAACCAAAATCAGAAATTTATCCTAATTGGGGTAAAGGTCAAGTACAAGGTATTGTAAATAAAAAATAGTAAAGATGGTGCATGCATCGTCTCAACAATATAATTTTTTAATGGTAAAAAAAGCAGATATGAAAAAGCAGATATTAGTATTTATTATTTCCTTTATAGGAATTTCGGGTTACACGCAAACATTGTGTACATTAAATATCGAAATAGTTAATTTTCGCAATAACAATGGCGATGCTCTAATTGAGGTGTATGACAGTAATCAAAAATCTGTGGCATCTAAAAAGGTAAAAATAAACAATAACAAGTGTTTTATTACCATTGATAGTTTGCCAAACGAGGATTATGCAATTCAGTATATGCACGATGAAAATTCAAACGGTAAATTTGATACCAACTGGATGGGGATACCGTTAGAAGGTTACGGCATATCAAATGATGCTTATGGTACTTTTGGCCCTAAAAGTTTTAGCGAATGGCTTTTTGCTATGCAAAAGGAGACTAAAATTGTATTAACAACAAAGTATTAAAAATTAATAGTTCGTTAAATATTTATAAACTACTAATACACAACATATTGTACTTTTTGTAAATAATTATATATATTGCTGATAATCAGGTCTAACAGGTTTTAAAAACCTGTTAGACCTCAAAATTTAACGAACTATTTAAAAATATGATAATGTAATAAACATGTTTTTTCTTAAATTGAAAGCACAATTTTTAAATTTATCAAAATGATTAAACTACTCCGATACGTAAACCCTTATTCAAAACTTTGGAAATTATTTTTTGTAAATTTTATTATTGCAATTCTTGTAATGGTAATATTTTGGACAAGTTATATTGATAATTTTCAGGAGTTTTTACTAACATTTATTTGGGCTTATTCAGTATGTTTTACGCAATGGGTAGGACATGTATATATAAATAACAAGTTAAATGAACGTTTTTCGTGGCGTACAAAACCTATTTTACGTACAATACTTGGTGCTTTGTTTATAGTAGGTTATGCAGTAATAGCCTACATAATTGTGCAAATTTTATTTATGAAGATGATTTATGGGCATTATCCAGACAATTTTTGGCAATGGGCAATTAATTCAAGTATTTATGCAATTTTAATATCGTTGGGGGTAACATTACTTTTTACAGCAATTGGTTTTTTTAAATCATGGAAAAATTCGGTTATTGAAGGCGAGCAGCTTAAAACACAAATGTTGGCATATAAATATGAGGCACTTCAAAACCAAATAAACCCGCATTTTTTGTTTAACAGTTTTAATGTGCTTACCGATTTGGTTTATGAAGACCGCGAAAAAGCTGTTGATTTTATAAAAGAATTAAGCAACTTATTTCGGTATGTGCTCGATAATCGCGAAAAGGAATTGGTGCAGCTTGCCCATGAGCTGGATTTTTTAAAAACTTTTGTATTTTTATTGCAGATGCGTTTTGGAAACAAACTTAGTGTTATATTTGATGTTACAACAAATGATAACGAATATATTGTGCCAATGGCATTGCAATTATTGATTGAAAATTGTGTAAAACATAATGAAATATCGGCTTTAAAGCCATTAAACATTACTATTGGCAGAACAGATCAGATAATAGAAGTTGTCAATAATTTACAACTAAAAAATGTTGGCAATAATTCAAAAGGGATAGGACTTAGTAATTTAAAACAGCAGTATGTTTATTTTACCGATAAAGCTATTGTTGTTGAAGAGACAAAAGAGCATTTTAAGGTTCAGTTACCAATATTAATCAAATAGGGCTATTGTAAATTTAGTAATCTTTACACTATGCAGGTTTTAATTATTGAAGATGAAACAAGGGCGGCTAATCATTTAGAGAGGTTAATACGATTGATAGCACCTGATATGCAAATTGTTGCAAAAATTGAAACAGTACGTGAAGCTATTGAGTATTTACAAACGCAACAACAACCCGAACTTATATTTTCTGATGTGCAACTTGCCGATGGATTAAGCTTTGATATTTATGAAAATATTAAGATAACATGTCCTATAATTTTTACCACAGCCTATGACCAATATGCTATTGATGCATTTAAAACCAATGGTATTGACTATTTATTAAAACCTATTGAAAAAAAGAGGTTGCAACAAGCCCTTGATAAGGCTAAACAATTTTCAAGTGCAATAAATTTTACAAATATTTTAAATAAAATAAACCAAAATAAGCCTAATACGCTTAAAACAAGGTTTATGGTTAAGGTAGGTAATAAAATAAAAAGCATTGATATTAATAATATACAGGCTTTTTACAGTTACGATAAAACAACTTATATTTTTACCGATACAAAAAGGAGCTATCCCATAGATTATTCGCTTGACGATTTGATAGGAAAAATTGATACTCACCAATATTATAGGATTAGCAGAAAATACATAGTTTCAATAAATGCCTGTCAACATATGGTTGCATACAGCAACAGTCGCTTTAAATTAACTATTGATGGGCTTAACAATGAACTTATTATTGTTGCCCGCGAAAAGGTTAAAGAGTTTAAACAATGGTTAGATAGGTAAGCGAGAATTGCTCAATTAGTATGTGCCATTACTGTTTATAATCATCAATAGTGGCACATTATTTCTATTATCTGATTTGTCAGAAATCGGCATAAAAACTTTTCCGCCAATGGCAATTTGGTCGTTTGAAATATTGCAGGCACATAAAAAATCAGAACTGGTTTTTATTTTTGATTTTAGTTGGGCATCGGGGTTATCGTTTTTATCAAGTGTTTTAACCGCAATAATTTCAAGCATAGGGTTAATAATTATAAACTTGCCTTTTGTTACTACCTGATGCTTATCAACAATAAACTCCGAGCCATAAATTAAATAATTACCATTTGTCATTTTTATAATCCCATTTGCACTAAAATTTTGAATATTGTTGCTTTTAATTTCCTCTCCCATATTTGATAAAACAGTTACTCTAGTTTCAGAAAATCCGGTTGGGTTTTTTGTATAACCGCATACATAAATCAATTTGTCATTATTTAAAATACTAAAACTTTGCTTGTTAAAGTTTGATGGTACATCAATTCCTTTTTTCCATAATTGTTTGCCAGTTTTATCAATTTTATAAACAATTGGCACAAATCCAGTTACCTTATCATTATACTTTTTACCAAGAATATAGAATTCTCCATCATTAGTAACCACAATTTTATCAGCCTCCTCGTTATTTTCTGACGATATTTTTTTGAACCACTCAATAGTTCCTTTTTCAGAATTCACTTTATGCAGCGAAATATTGTACAAGTTATTTTTACCAACTTTGGTATAAAGAACCATAAAATCTTTATTATAGCTTATGACATCACTAACTTGGGTAGAGTAAACTTGCGGCAACTGTTTGTTTGATACCTTTTCGCCATTGCTATTTATACTTAATTGAAAGGGCTCAAATGTTTTATTTACCGATGTATTTCCAAAAACTGTAAGTTCATTGCTATTGCTTTTTTCAACAGCTTTAATGTCATATAAATTATTTAGGTCTATTGTTTTTTGAGATAAGAATTTACCACTTGTATCAGTTTTTAAATATCGAATTGCATGGCTAAAGTATTTTGAATCGGAGCATAAAATTAATAAAACTAAATTTCGGGTGTCAGATGTTTTTATGTCAACAACTTTTGAGTTGGGTAATACTGAGTTATCAGGCATAAAATAAAAAATACCCGTTTGTGCATTAACATTAATTGTTACAGATAATAATACAATTGTCAATATTGAAAATAAAATTTTATTTTTCACGAGAATATAAATTAGTTAAGTATGTAAATATCATTATTTTATTATTCACAATTATTAAATTTCATGTGTTTATGGATGCTTCGTATTTCATGTCCTTTTGACTGCCTGTATTAGCAGACAGATGGGTTGATAATTATTTCAGCCATTGGCTGTTTCATGTGTTTACATTTCATTATTCGGGTTCACTCTCAAAGTAAAGGTAATGAAAAATAGCAATGTTAAAAATATTTTTTGTTTAACCTGCAAAATGAAGGAATTAATTATTTAGGTATTAGTAAAAATCGCACATTTGTAAGTAGTTAGTAAATGAGCGTATATTTATTTTATTATTCGTGCATTAGTAGTTATTTTTGAGTTTTCAGAGCAAAATTAAATATGCAAGGGTTTTTAATAGTGATTATTAATATGGTATCTGCATTGGATTATTTTCATCAAATAAAATAATAATTTGTATATGATTATAAATAAGTTTGGAGGGGCATCAATAAAAACCCCCGATGCCATAAAGCACATGGCTCATATATGCAAGAGTAGCATATCAAATGGCATAATAGTGATATCGGCAATGGGTAAAACCACCAATTTGCTTGAGAAAATCACCCATAATTATTTTATTGGAGTTTCATTTGCAGAGCATTATCAAGAGTTTTTAAATTACCATAGTAATATTATTGATGCGCTTTTTCCAAAAAGCCATAAAGTTGGCAATGAGTTTAATTTGCTTGCCAAAAAGCTTAAAAAAAAATTACAGCAAACTCCAAGTTCCAATTACGATTTTGAATACGACCAAATAGTGCCTTTTGGTGAGCTGGCATCAATATTAATTGTATCAGAATATCTTAACCTTTTTAGCAAAGCAATCATAAAAAAGGATATTAGGGAGAGTTTAAAAACTGATAATACTTATCGCAATGCAAAGGTTAATTGGGAATTATCAAAAAAACTTGTGTTAAAGGCATTTGATAATTTACAGAATAGGTTGTATTTAACGCAGGGTTTTATTGGCTCCAATGCCGATAATGCAACAACTACCTTAGGTCGCGAGGGTTCTGATTTTACTGCAGCCGCTTTGGCAAATATTTTAAATGCAAAAAAAGTTGTAGTTTGGAAAGATGTGCCGGGCATTATGTGTGCCGATCCAAATTGGTTGCCAAACACATCCAAAATAGAGCAGCTTTCATACCTCGATGCCATTGAACTGGCTTTTTACGGAGCAAAAGTTATACATCCAAAAACCATTAAGCCGCTGCAAAACAAGAATATACCACTTCAGGTTCGCTCATTTATTGATATTAATGATGCAGGAACAATTATTAACAGCTTCAGTAATTTAAAAATTCCACCTGTTTATATTAAAAAGGAGAATCAAATATTGATTTCAATAAAACCAAACGACTACTCATTTATAATTGAAGAGAATTTGAGCCATATTTTTGCGATATTGGCAAAAAATAACATCAATGTAAATTTAATGCAAAATAGTGCTGTAAGTTTTTCAATAATTGTCGATAATGAAATGTACAGGGTAAAAAGCGGCATAAAAGAGCTTAAAGAGCACTATAATATTAAGTATAACGATAATCTTGAGCTAATAACAATTAGGCACAACACGCCCGGTGCCGAGGATTTGGTATTAAATGGCAAAACTGTTTTGGTTGAGCAACGTAGCCGCTCGGTGGCAAGATTTCTTGTGCGGTAGTATTGATTTTCTTAATTAGGCTTACTATTTGATATACATATTGCATGCAGAAATATTGTTGTGGTTATGTTACATTTTAAAATCAAAATTACTGGTATAATGCCAATGTAGAATCAAAACTGATATGCAAATGCTAATGAAGTATATCGGTAACTTTGATTCACAATCGGTATTATTACTAATGTGCGAAAAAACAAAAGGGTAGCACATTTTTACGTGTAAACTACCCTTTCTAATTATACTAAGACTTAATTAGTTTATTATTAACTTTTTTGCACTATTAATACCCTTACCTATAATACTTATTATATAATTACCTGTTTGCAGGCTGCTTATGTCAATAATATTTAAGCCGGGCTTCAACTGTTTCGACATAACAATTCTACCGGTTAAATCGAATATATTCACACTACTTTCACTTTTAACCTTAATATTTATTGTTGAAGTTGTAGGGTTTGGATAAAAAGTAAAACCTTCACTTTTTTCAGAGTTAATAGCTACAGTTGGACCAGCTAAGGTTGTTATATTGGCAAACCATCCCGGTGCATTTATATAATTATCAGAAGTAAATTTTATGGTTAATGCTCCATCAGGATTACTGGCTTGAATTTTTCCGGGAGAATCTGTACCTGAAAAATTATTGCCTATTTGATTGGCTGAGGCATTAAGTCCATCATAAATATACATAAAATCATAATCTTGCTCTGTATTAAAACTTAAAAAATCAATTACTACTGTATCACCAATAATCTGAGGTTTAAAAGTAATTGTATAATTTTCATTTATATTATAGTCACTATTTTCACCACCTGTATCCATAAATTCACCAATACTAACTTCAAATGTTCCATTTTTCATTAAGTATTCCGGAATTTTACCTATAAGTAAAGTAATATCTTTACTAAAGGTGTATTTTCCCGATACAGTTTCGCAGTTTATAACAACTGAGGTTTCAAGTTCAACTTCAGCCATGGCGGTAACATTAAACGATAAAGTATGCTTCTCATTTGGAGATAATGCCACCAATTCTTTATCTGAACTGTTTATAATCAAATCAGAACTTGAAGTTATAATTTTTGCACTTCCTAATATCGATTTAGCATGACCAATATTTTCTACTTCTATTTCCAATTCAGCTGTTTCTCCCGCATCAAGAATACCATCATTATTTCCTGTACTTGAATCGTTAACTATAATTTCACCTATACTTAAGGTAGGAGCATTTGCTAGAATAGAAAGGGTTGAAGTCCATTTTTCATCAGTTATATCCTTAAACTCAATAGCAAATTCTATTACATGTTGATCGGGTACATCATCTGACAAAGTAAATTCAAAAGCATCGGGACCATCTGTAGTGGTATTTGAAACCATTGTGAAATACTGTTGTGAATTGTCGCTAATACTTACATGTAAATCAGATGATAATAACGTAGCACTTACATTAAATGCTGTATCAGTTCCAACATTTTTTGCCGTAACATCTAAAAAAACCGTTTCGTTATAATCCAATAATCCATTGTTGTTTCCTGATGCATCATTTATTGAATAATCGTAAGCAATAACATATGGTCCGTCAGGGCTAATAATAATAATTTCATTGTTTATGGTAGTTGAATTAAATGATGTAACAACTAATTTCCCTGCTCCGGGCAATAATGAATGTTCTATACTTACATGACCTTGCTCATCTGATATTGCTGAATAATAAGCATCATTATTCGAGATACAAACCAGAGCTCCTTTTACCGGATTACCACCCGATGTTACAATTGTTTCAAAATTAATATCTGAAATAATAACACTATTCGACAGGCTTAATTCTTTTGGAGCCTCTGTTCTGATTTGAAGAGTAGGATCTCCAAAAATATTCCAGGTTTTCACAGTTTCCCAGTCGTTAATACCATCCGATTCGCTTATCATAAGTACAAAGGCATTAAATACTATTGAGCCAACTATACTTCTTTGTTCTGTTGTGTTTATTCCGTTTTGACCTTCGTGCTCATCATAATTGTAACCCCCAATTATAAGATCTGCAATATAATCTTGTCCGCGCATTGGCTCATCCCAAGGCTGACTAATTGAAGCAGCCAGCATTATAACAGCACCACCGTTTTCTTTTCTTAACCACGACTCGGCAAAACATGTCCCCTGATGAAAATCACCATTATTACATGCAACAGAGAAAACAATTGGTAATTTATTGTTATTTGTTAGTTGGTTAACGTTTGAATTTGAGAATCCTGTTGTGCTCCATGAAGTCATACTACCATGTCCTGTGTAGTTTATTATACTCACACCCGATTCAACAGCCGATTTTACATCATTAACGTTTGCTCCCGGATCAAATGCCTTGTAAAATTCAGAAAATGTAAAATGACTTAATTTATCTTCAAAAATTACCCTTTGGTGCGTTGTGTCCGCTTCATTATCATCACCTTTATCCTGCGAAGGACCACCTTCATCAGAAGCAATTCCTAATGCTGCACTATACCAATTAGCACCATTTTCAGGGTTTTGCTCATAATTTATAAACTTATTAACCTGAGTAGTAACATCTGAAGCCCGATTTGCCGAAATTCTACCTATAATAATATCGGCTACGTTATCGGTACCTACTACACAACCTAATTGCGGATCCATGGGACCATCTTGCGGACCTTTATCCGATTTAATATCGTCCCAATCACCAACTAATACAACATATAAAATATTGTTGTTGGCATTGTACCTTTCTTTAATTAAATCTTTAACATTTGTGTCTGTATTTACAACTTGTTTTTCTACATTAAATCCTTTTTCTTGTTTCCATTTAATGTAGGGTTCCACAGCTGTTTCATCACGAGACGTTGTAATAAGTAAAATATCTCCGTATTGATTAATGGTAAGATTATCTTTTGAGTTTTGGTTGTAATTAATAAAAATTGATTGATACACCGATTGCATCTCAGGCAATACTTCATTAGTTTTATTATACAATGGATTAACAGGAGTAGATGAATTTGAAATCACTTTTATTTTTAAACTTTTATATACTCTCAAAACTTTTTTCTTTGAGTTATAAACAAAAGGATAAACGTAAATATTTATTCCCCTTTTATCTTTTATAATATAAGGTTCGGTACTGCTCGCTAAAGTTTTAGGATACCAGGTGTCTTTTATTGATGCAGGATCAATAACATAAGGTACTTCATCTTTATTTTGACTACGATAAATTGTTCCCCGTGATGGAATTAAATCTGTTTCAAGCTGATAGTCGGTGTATTCTCCTTCTTCAACCTTGATACTTACATTTTTATTATCCATTAATTCAATACTTGCATGTAAATAAGGAAGCTCCGCATATCCTTTTTTATTTGTTGTAATTGAATGATCAAACACAATGCGAGTGTATTGTATGTTATTTAATTCTGTTTGAATTAAATTATACTCACCTAATTTAAATTCAAGGTTAATTTCCTTTGAGCTTATTTGCTTATAAGTTACCTTAAAAGCATCATTAGCTTTTAGCGAACTAAAACCAACTATAATAGCAATAATTAGAATAAAATTTCTCATTTTTTTCAATAATTTTAGTTAATATTTGACAATGTAAAAATTGTTATTTATTAGCAAATAACATTTAGTGATTGTACATTATTTAATTTTGTTTGAATTAAATTATACTCACCAAATTTATATTCAATGCTAAATTACTTTTGAGCTTAATTGCTTATAAGTTGCCTTAAAAACCTTATAGGCTGAAATAAAACCAACTGCAATTATAGATGATTTTTTTTATTAAGGTTGCATGTTTTTTAGTGTTTATTATTTTTTATAATTGAATAGAGGAATTGCAACAAAAAAGTGGACAAATTTTTAAAACCTGTGCCACTCTTAATATCACTCAAAAATTTTTGCATTTACCTATTAGTAAAACCCCATATAGTTTTAAAAATCAATATGTTATGTATTTTTCAACAGGTTTTATATAACTAAACTGTTTACCTGTTAAAAGTTAAAGCCTTACCTTTTTGTTTTTCATTAAAGTAACCATTGTCGTAAACCAAATTTCCGTTTACAAAGGTGTGTGTAATGGTAGCATTAAAAGTTTGTCCCTCAAACGGCGACCATTTACATTTATATAAAATATTATCAGTTGTAACCTGTTGGGGTTTATTAAGGTCAATTAAAACTATATCGGCAAAATAGCCCTCTTTCAAGTATCCTCTTTTATTTACATTGAAAAGTTTGGCGGGTGCATGGCACATTTTCTCAACCACGGTTTCTATTTTTATTTTTCCTTGATGATACATTTCAAGCATTGCCAAAAGTGAGTGTTGAACCAGCGGGCCGCCTGATGCAGAATTAAGGTATTGATTCATTTTTTCATCAATAGTATGTGGGGCATGGTCGGTTGCAATAACATCAAGCTTATTGTTTATAAGGGCATTAAGCAAAGCATCTCTGTCTTTTGTGGTTTTTATGGCAGGATTCCATTTTATTTTGTATCCTATTTTATCGTAAAAAGTATCGTCAAACCATAAATGATGTACGCAAACCTCGCCGGTAATTTTTTTATCCTCAATTTTTCCTGATGCAAAAAGTTGCATCTCTTTTGCCGTTGACAGGTGTAAAATATGTAGTTTGCTGTTAAATTTTGTTGCAAGTTCAACCGCTTTTGCCGATGATTTGTAGCAAGCCTCTTCGCTGCGAATTAATGGATGGTGTTTTGGCAGTATGTTATCGCCGTAAAGCTGTTTATATTTGTTAAGATTGGCTTTTATGGTATCTTCATCCTCGCAGTGAGTAGCAATTAGGCATGGTGCCTCGGCAAAAATACCCTCTAATGTTTTTTCATCATCAACAAGCATATTGCCTGTTGATGCTCCCATAAAAACCTTTACTCCACAAACATTTTTAGGATCAGTTTTAACTATTTCAGACAGGTTATCGTTTGTTGCCCCCATATAAAATGAGAAGTTTGCAAGCGATTTTTCTTCAGCTATTTTAAATTTATCACTCAGTGCAATTTGTGTAATTGCCTGCGGTTTGGTGTTGGGCATCTCCATAAACGAGGTAATACCACCTGCTACCGCAGCTTTGCTTTCAGTATAAATATCGCCTTTATGGGTTAACCCGGGCTCTCTAAAATGCACTTGGTCGTCAATTACCCCCGGCATGGCTATTTTGCCTGTACCATCAATAATATTAAATCCCGATAAGCTGTTAGGTAGTTGTTCTGAAACAGATTCAATAAATAATCCATCTATTATTATATTGCCTAAAAAATCTTTCCCGGCATTTATTATCCTAACATCTTTAATTAAAGTTTTCATTTCAGATTTTTAAGGTCTTATGTCTTTAATTCTACTAAGCATATTTGGAAAGTATTTTATTGAAAACATTTATTTTATTGATAAATACACCATTTAACATCCTTCAATCTCATTTTTCATCTTGTCTAACTAAGCTAGTGTCAGCAAGAAAACTAAGGTTTTTTGAGTGCTTAGCTAGAAAACGTCAAGTTCAAGCCCGCCTTAAGGTAAACCTGAACGATTAGTCGGGCAGGGCTTTATGCACAATAATAAAAACTATCAAAGGTGTTTATGAACTCCCTTTGGTCGTTTCGCAGTTTTGAAAATCAGGAGTCCGCCGTGGCGGATGACTGTTTTCAAAACAAGAGTAACCTGCCTGCAGCAGGCAGGCGCAGAAATTGGCGTTTTCAGGCAAGCACTATCTAACAGATTCTTTACGAAGCTTTTTTATACGAACGGAAAAAGCTGCTCCATTTCATTCTAATTACACCCCAAATAGCTTCACTAAAAATACCACCGCTCATTTTCGACTGCCCTTCTTGTCTTTCGGTAAAAATAATTGGTACTTCCACAATGTTAAATCCAAATTTCCATGCTGTAAATTTCATTTCAATTTGAAAAGCATATCCTTTGAATTTAATAGCATCTAAATCTATTGTCTCTAAAACTTTTCTATTGTAGCACTTAAAACCGGCTGTTGTATCTTTAATCTTCATTCGGGTAATTAGGCGCACATATGCCGATGCATAGTAACTCATAAGCACTCTGCCCATTGGCCAGTTTACTACATTAATGCCCGAAATATATCTTGAGCCAATAGCCATATCAGCACCATTTTTACAGGCTTCATATAGTTTTATTAAATCATTGGGATTGTGCGAAAAGTCGGCATCCATTTCAAAAATAAACTCATACCCATTTTTTAATCCCCAATTAAATCCGGCAATGTATGCTGTGCCCAGTCCAAGTTTACCTTTTCTTTCTAAAATAAAAATCTTTTCAGAAAATTCGGCCATCAGTTTTTTTACAATATCAGCAGTTCCGTCCGGACTATTATCTTCAACAATAAGTAAATTAAAATCGCCTTCAAGCGACATAACCTTACGAATAATGGCTTCAATATTCTCTTTTTCGTTATAGGTTGGTATTATAACTAGTTTTTCTTTCATCTGTTTGTAATTATTTATGCAAAGATAAAAATATTTTTATGTTAGCTTTTATTTATTAAACCATTTAAACAATAGTAATTTGCAAGTTCTTTTTTCTTTGCAAATAAATTAAGATTACAGTCAATATCAGCTGTTGAATAATTTTCATCATGATATAAATGATAAACAATAGCACCATATCGTATTGATAATAGCTTTATTCCTATTTGTTTTAGCCTCCATTCAATATCAACATCTTCACCTACGCCGGCTTTAATATAATCCTCATCAAAACCATTTACTTTAATTAAATGTTTTTTTAATATTCCCCAATTACAACCCCAAATGCCTTTTTCTCTATATGATTTTATAAAGGGTAAATATAACATATACTTAATTCTTGTTGATTTTGAGCTTACTAATTGCCATAGGTTACTAAAACGTAAACTATTATTTATTAATGATTTTTCAGTTAATCTTTTGCTAAGCATTACCCGTCTTCCGAATAATACAACTCCTTCTTTAATATTTTTATTATACTCTTTAATAAAATGTTTGTGAGGAACTGAATCTCCATCTAAAAAAATAATAACTTCACCTTCGGCAATTTTAATGGCTTTATTAATTCTACTTTACGAACTTAATTTTGTTTGTTGTTTCAATTTTTGTTTG
>CBDUWQ010000079.1:0-15771 GCA_965370965.1 uncultured Bacteroidales bacterium | reverse complement strand
ATTGATTTTTCATTATAAATACTTTTTAAATAATAAATCAATAGTCTCTAAATCAACTAAATTACTTTTGTCAATCTCTATCCTAATTTTGCTATTATTATTCGTTTTTTCAGCAGTTTCAGAAGGCATAAACCAATATGCACATTTACGAGTAATCAATTCTTCTTTTGATAATTCAATCCATCTATTTTTATCTTCTGGTAATACAAATAATAAAAGAATTAAAGGGTTTGCGGTATCTTTCAACTTTATTAAATCATTATAATTTGTTGCTCTCAAATCATATTTTACACTTTCTTTATCTTCTATAATAGTTTTTTCAGTGGTTGATTTTACTTGAAAATGCAATGAACGGTTTGTACTTAATGTCCGACCATCTTCAAATAAATTCACTTCATCTATTTGTAAATCACGACCATAATCATTCTTAGAATTAGAAACATCGTATCCATTATAAGCAGCTATTAGCTCCATATAACGTAATGATATTGCTTCTTTTATATGTTCTTCTGTCATTATTTATTTTTTTACAAAGATACGCTTTTCTCAATTATTATAATCTCATCATCAGTTAGTACATACACAGTGTAAACAATGTTATCAATCTCTCTTTCAAGCTGATTTATTTTGTTTGTAATTTCATTTAATGATTTTGATAATTGTATTTCTCTATCAAAATTATTTTCTTCTTTTGCCTTTTCTAATAATTTTGAATAATCTATCTGTTTTTGTTTGTTCTCAATTATTTGGCTAACTAATTCAGATGTTTTATTCTGAATTTCTATACTTGGTTTTATTATTGGTAAATTAAGTAATGGTTCTTTATCTACTTGATATAAATCGCCTTGCATTTTACCTTTATATTTTAACCAAAAAGCAATTAAATTTGAATTTAACAAACCTGTTAAATATTTCATATCCATTTGCTCAGTTTTAATAGAGAAATAGGTTTGCGAAACATAACAATTAAAATCTGTAAATGTAAAAGTGGGTTTTACACATTTTCTTAGTGAAATAATTTTATCACCTTTAAAGAATTTTTCCTCTCTTGCTCTGTGCAAGCCATAAGGTTTATTATCAGAAGTTATAATTTCTTTAAATCGGTCTAAATGATTTTTTAAATTTGTATAAGGTTTAATTGTGTCTTCTTTTTTAAAACTTGAATTTGTGTAAATTATCCAAAGTTTATTATTAGGAATACCAAAGTACCTGCCTAACTCATTAGTAGTATAAAATGGCTTTACAAGTTCTTTTTCTTTTTGAGTGAGGTTTAAGTTTTCATATTCTTCATTGCTTAAATTAAATATACCATCTCCAACTTTATAACCATCTCCTAAAATATCTTGATTTTTTTTATTCAAGAAGTCTTGTGGAGGCACAATACCTTGTGCTACTTCTTTTTTGTCAAATTCAAAATTCTGGTTCCCCTTAATTTTATTGATAATAATACTTAATTCAGCATTTATAAAGTTAATAGGTTTGTTAAGATATTTTTGCTTTTCAATTTTTGTTTTAAAGTATTCAAATCTTGTGTCATTTACTTTTTCGAGAAACAGTTGAGCATTTTCGTGTTTTATCTTTTTATCTAATACTTTTGAATAATCAAAAGAGTAGTTTTGGTTATCGTCTGCTCTTTTCATTATGTAAATCATTGTTTGAATACCTGCTGTATCAAACACTTTAAAATCGCCAAAATCTATAAATTCAATTAGATTACCTTTATTAATTACAATATTTCTGAATTTTGAAGCTCCCGAATTTGTAATCCAATTGTTAGGGGCAATATACCCTATTAAACCAGTCTCTTTTTTTATAATTTCAAATGCTAATGAACCGAAAAAATACCACAAGTCCATTTTACCTTGATAACAGTAATGGTTATGTAAACCGTCAAATGCTTGTTTGTTAGTATATTCTTTTATGTATGGTGGATTTCCAATTACACAATCAAAACCACCGTTTTGCATAATCTCAGAAAACTCTTTGTTCCAATCAAATACTTCACTTAAAAGTGAATTTCCACATTTAATATTTTTATTTAAAGATGATAATTTCCTGTCTTTTCGGGCTGTTCGCAACCAAAGTGAAAGTTTTGCAATTTCAACACTTTCCTCGTTAATATCAACACCGTAAAGATTGTTTTCAAGAATTGCTTTGTCGGTATCAAATAACCTTAATGCTGTATTTGTAAGTTCTGATATAATATCATCAATGTTTGTGTGTTCTTTTATTAAAAAATTTAATGCTTGATTTAAAAAAGCTCCGCTACCACAAGCGGGGTCAATAATTTTTAAAGTTTCTAACCAATCTTTATAAGTTTTTAATTTTTGATACAGTTTTTTTCCTTTTTCAGACAATTTTCCTGTTTTATTCCTGTATGTTCCGTCAAATTCAATCTCTTCAATTTCTAATTCAATTCTTTTTTTATTGCAAAGTGTTCCAATGGTATTTTCTACAATATATTGCGTTATATATTTGGGGGTATAAAAAACGCCATCTTTTTTTTGTTTGGTTTTTGTATTATCTGTTATTGTTCCTTCAATTTCAGCGGTTATCTCCTCAATTTTATTTAATGAATGTTCAAAAATATGTCCAAGAATATTTACATCTACCTCTGTATTAAAATTATATTTAGATAAATTTAGTAAATCATCTTTAAGTATTTTATCATCTATTTTGAAACTATCTAATAAATTATCGGAATAAAAAAGTCCACCATTGTATGCAGGAATATTATCAGCATCTGTTTGCCCTTTTCTGCCTATATTCATATATCCGAAATATTGCTTAAAAATATCGTAAAGAGGTTTGTAAGCATCTTCATTTTTAAGTATTTCGTATCGTTTTATTACTCTCGAAATTGAATTTGGTGGTAACAATCCGCTATCTTCGGCAAACAAGATAAAAAGGAAACGGTCTAATAATTTTTGTGATTTTTTAAATAAAGTTAATTTATCATTATTCGGATTGTTTTCAATTAAATTTTCAAATAATTTATTCTTGAAATTTGAATAATCTTTATACAGTTTGTCAGAAATGTCTTGCTCGTGGAATTTTGTTTCTTTTTTTAATGTTAATGGTAAATCCGAAAAAATATTGTCTTTGTGCAGAATTAAATACAGTAAATCAAATTCTTCTTTTTGCAAATTAAATAAATCAAATTCTTCATATTCGTTAGCATAGTCAATGTAAAATCGCAATTTCTGAAAATTTGATGTGATTACATATTTACAATCGGGCTGATTGTTTTTGTAATTAAATGCTTGCTCTGTAATACTTTTTAAATCTTTTGTTTTTGTCGATTTCAATTCGATTACTACAACTGCTTTTCCGTCTTTTAAAATTGCTCCATCGGCTTTTTTTCCGTCTGTTTGATTTTTAAATTCTCTTGCGAGATTATAATTCTCGGTGGGTTTTAGCGTGTAATCAAAAATATCAACAAATATTTCTCTTAAAAATCCATCTTTATACTATTCTTCTTTTTTTTTTTTTATTTCAGATATTTTTTTTGGCGAATAATTTTTTTTGAACTTATCAAAAGCCTTATCAACTTGCTCTTTGTCAACATTTACTAAGTGATTATTTATTACCGATTTCTGAAATATCCCCATTATGAATTTATAATATTACATTAAAACTATAAAAATACAAATTATCTTGGTGTAGAGGAAAAAATAGCTATTTTGTTTATGAATTTTTGTGAGTTGGAAAAAATAACAGGTTACAATTAAGCAATTTAATTTTCAACTGAAAATTAAATTCGCAGTGTTATTACTTATTTGCTATTTTATACAACTAATTGGTAGCATTAGGTTTATATAGTGTTATGGGCTTTAGTTTTTTAAGTCATTGCTTTCATTACGTTCGCAAAATATAGTGTCATTTTAGAAATAGGAATCATAAATTCAGCAGCTAAATCAAGCATTTCATTAGATTCAACACTATTAATCAATGCCAATTGCTTATATCCATTCTTATCTCTATGAGCTCCACAATAATTTCTTATCTCATGAAGAATCAGCCTATGTTTTTTCTTAAACTCATTAAGTCCTTTTATAATATCATTTAGCATTTGTAATAGTGTCTCGCCATTGGAAAGATTCTTAATCATTTCTCTATAATCCTTTCCTAAAAGTTCAAGAAAATCATCCGTTGCCTCATACATTAATACAGCTAATTGTCTAGATAAGTATTTTTTATTCCAATTATCCATTTGGAATAATATCATAAATTTTAATGAAGATACATCATATTCAACTGTCAACATAAATAGCGAAACATTAAAAATCTTCATTTTATCATTTTCTTTATTATTTAAAGCTTTTTCATACTCTTCATTGATAGTATTTAACGCATCTTGCAAAGATTTCAATCTTGATATTTCTTTTCGCCTAATTCGAATTGTCCGAAGTTGAAAATATATATTTAAAAATCCCCTTATTAAGTATGGCAATTCTAATGTTGAATATTCTACCTTCTTGCTTACCATATTTAAATTTCAATTATTCATTAATTAGCACTTAGTTTGAATTTACTATTGCAAACAACTCTTAACAAAACAACATTGACAACTGTTTTATAACAAACCCTCTACTTTCTAAATTCGCCCCTCGATTTTTGCCCCAAATAACCTCCATGGTGCCTTTTTGCATATTGCTCTTTATTAAAACCTATTTCGTGCATCAATAATACAACCAAAATATCGCCAATTACTGTCATTGCCGTAGTTGATGTGGTGGGCGAAAGTCCTAAAGGGCATACCTCTTTTGGGTTGCCGGTACTTATTGCCACATCGGCTAAATTGGCAAGTGGGCAATCAGTAGTGCTTGCAATTACAATAACTTTTGTGTTGCTGTATAGGTTTTGTGACAGGTCATACATTTCAAGCACCTCCCGTGTTTTTCCAGAATTTGACACCAACAGCAGCACGTCATTTTCTTGCATGGCACCTAAATCGCCATGCTGCGCCTCGCTTGGGTGTATAAAAACCGATGGTGTGCCGGTTGCGCTTAATGTGGTGGCTATATTTATGGCAATTTGCCCCGCTTTGCCCATTCCGCTGGTAATAACTTTGCCGTTTTTATTGTGAACCTGTTCCTTAATTATTGAAACAGCTTTTTCAAAACTGCTATCTACCGGAATGTTTGAAATTGCTTTTTTCTCTTGGGCAATAATCTCTTTTATTTTATTTTGCATGATAATCTGTATTATATTGTTTGCAAATCTAAAACAATTAATTTTACCTAAAAAATAGACATATTAAAAATGCCAAAGATTCACGAAGATAATTCAAAACAATATTGAATAATAATCTGTGAGTCTGTAGGGCAAACGCATTCAAAAATATAAAAAAGAAAACGCCCACGAATTACACGAATTAACACGAAAAATATTCAAGATTAATCTTAGTTGATTTGAATTAGTGCTAATTTGCGTAATTCGTGGAGTAAATACTTTGTTTCCTTGACAAAACTTTTGAATGCGGATGCCCTGTGTGAGTCTGAGGCAATATTATAATTATCTTTTTATAAATTTCGTAATCTTCGTGGCTAAAAATTTGAAAATATGAAAAATATCTATTGGGAAAAACTTCAAAACGGATCCGACATAAGGGGTGTAGCACTTGAAGGAATAAAAAATGAAAAGGTAAACCTTACAAAAAAGGTAATGGAACAGCTTGGAAAATCATTTACCGAGTGGCTAAAAACCAAAGGATATAAAGAAATAACAATTGCCATTGGTATGGACTCTCGGATTTCAGGCTCTGAGCTTAAAAAGGCATTTTCGCAAGGAGTTATTTCGCAAGGAGCAAATGTTATTGATTGCGGACTGGCATCGACACCGGCAATGTTTATGACCACTATTAGCAATAAAATTTCGGTGCAAGCCGGGGTAATGCTTACTGCCAGCCATTTGCCCTTTAACAGGAATGGTGCCAAGTTTTTCATAAACAAAGGGGGTTTAGACAAACCCGATATTACTGAGATACTAAATATTGCAGCATCAAAGCAATTTAATGCATCTGTTAAAACCGGCAACATAAAAAAATTCGATTTTATAACAGAATACTCCAATACGCTTGTAAATTTTATCAGAAATAAGGTAAACAGCACATTAAATTACGATAAACCTTTAAGCGGAGTAAAAATTGTTGTTGATGCAGGCAATGGTGCAGGTGGCTTTTTTGCTTACAAAGTACTTGTGCCACTCGGAGCAGATATTACAGGCAGTCAATTTCTTAACCCCGATGGCAGGTTTTTAAACCATGTGCCAAACCCCGAGGATAAAGATGCTATGGCTTCAATTTGCAAAGCTGTGGTTAAGCAAAAAGCTGACCTTGGCATTATTTTCGATACCGATGTTGACCGCTCGGCAGTTGTTGACAAAAACGGCAACCCAATTAATCGTAATGCCTTAATCGCTTTAATATCGGCAATAATTTTAGAAGAACACCCCGGCAGCTATATTGTAACCGATTCAATAACATCAAAAGGGTTGGCTACATTTATTAATAAAAACCTTAACGGAAAACACCATAGGTTTAAAAGGGGCTATAAAAATGTAATTAACGAATCAATAAGGCTCAATGCAGAGGGCAAACCGTCGTGGTTGGCTATTGAAACATCGGGACATGCAGCATTAAAAGAGAATCGTTTTCTTGATGACGGAGCATACCTTGTTGCCAAACTGCTTGTAAAAATGGCACAGTTAAGAACCGAAAAAAAGGAACTAACCGACCTTATTAGTGATTTACAGTTGCCCGAAGAGAGCGAAGAGTTCCGCTTAGCTATTGAGCACAACAATTTTGCAGATTATGGACAAGATGTTATTGACAAATTGCACAAAATTGTTGAAACTGTTGAGGGGTGGCAAATTGAGCCCAACAACTACGAAGGCATTAGGGTAAAATGCCTTAATGAAAATGAAAAAGGGTGGTTTTTGCTCAGGCTCTCGCTTCACGACCCTGTAATGCCTTTAAATATTGAGTCGGATATTAAAGGTGGAGTTAATAAAATTGCCTTAAAACTAAAAAGCCTAATGGACGGGTTTGGGCAGTTGGATATTGCTGTTATAAAATAATTTACAGCTTCTCCCCAATCTCCTTAACATCGCCTTTCAGCTCGTTAAGCGAGTGCATTATATCATAATATTCAGGAGAACTATCGGGCATCTCAAAATTTAAGAATAGCGAGAATTTCCAAACCTCCCTAACCTCGGCAAGGGTTACTGTATAAGGTCGATATTGGCGGTTTAGCGATTTTAGTGTTAACTTACCTTTTGTGCTGTTAATATTTTCAATAACCTTAAAAACAATACCCTCGTCCAACGTTAAAACTATATATGCCTTACCGGAAATAATATCATAAAAATCCTGAATATACTCGCCCACAACAATGGCTCCGGCAGGAATAGGTAACATTGAGTCGCCCTCAATGGGAAATGCTCTGTATTTTTTATTTTTAGATAAAAATGGCAACTGCAATACCGGCAGTTTTGAGATATACTCAGGGTCGGCATAGCTGTTTGTATAACCTGCCTTGGCTTTTTCCGGTACCAGCTCAATGGTATCTTCATTATCAGGTGTTACCGATGCTGCCAGTACCCGCAGTTTTGTGCCGCGAATAAATACATCGGCACCGTTTTCCAGCGTATAAATTTGGCTTTCTGAAAGTTGCCCCAAATCAATATTTATTAGCGTGTCAATAGCAAAATTAAAGTACTTTGAATAGGCTTGCAGCTGCACTATTGAAGGTTTGCTTATTCTGTTTTCGATCGAGTTTATGGTGGTGCGTTTTAGTTGTAATGCAAAAGCAACTTCCTCTTGGGTTCGTTTCCGTCTCTTTCTCAACAACTTAATATTTGAACTGAAATAATCCATAATTTTTTCGTTTTATATACAAATATACAAAATAATGATTATATTATTATCGTAATATTGATAATTATATTATCAATTATAAAAATATAAGATTTTAGTATAAAGAAGCAAGATTCTTTATACTTATTGCTAAATAATGCGAATCAAGGGTTGAACTTCTTTAGGCAATCAATCCTGAAAGGATTTAATTTTAACCTGCCTGCCGTAAGCATTCAGGCAGGTAACCCCGTGCGAAGATAGGGGATTGATTCGCATAAATACTCATTACTAAAAAATGAACCGAAACATAGTCCATTTAGATTTAGATACATTTTTTGTATCGGTGGAGAGGTTGATAAACTCTTCTTTTATTGGTAAACCCGTAATAATTGGCGGTACTTCCGACAGGGGGGTAGTGTCAAGTTGCAGTTACGAATCGCGCCTGTTTGGGGTTTCATCGGCCATGCCCATAAAAATGGCGAAATACCTTTGCCCCGAGGCTGTTATAGTTAAGGGCGACATGGATTTATACAGCAAATATTCCGATTTAGTAACCAATGTTATTGCCGATAGTGCCCCTGTTTATGAAAAGGCCTCTATTGATGAGCATTACATTGATATTACCGGTATGGATCGTTTTTTTGGTTGCTATAAATGGTCGGAGGAACTGCGCACAAAAATTATTACAGAAACTGGTCTGCCCATTTCGTTTGGGCTGTCGGTAAACAAAACAGTATCAAAAATTGCCACAGGCGAGGCCAAACCCAATGGTGCCATTGAGGTGCAAGAAAAAATAGTAAAACCATTTCTTTCGCCGCTGTCAATTAAAAAAATGCCGGGCATTGGCAATAAAACTTATCGGTTGCTGCGTACTATGGGCATTAGTACCATCGGAACATTAAGCCTTATACCACAAGAGATGATGGTAAGTGTAATGGGCAAAAACGGAAGCGAAATTTGGAAAAAATCTAATGGCATCGATCTTACCCCGGTTAAGCCGTATTCAAAAAGAAAATCGATTAGTACCGAGCATACCTTTGATAAAGATGTAATTGACATGCAGCACCTAAACAGGCTGTTAGTTTCAATGATTGAGAAACTTGGCTATGAGCTTAGAAAAAGAGGGCGGTTGACTTCATGCATAACGATAAAAATACGCTATTCAAACTTTGATACACACACGCGGCAAAAGCGTATTCCATATACATCGTTCGATCATCATGTTATTGAAGTAGCACAAGAGCTGTTTAAAAATGTATATAGTCGGCGTATGCGACTGAGGCTTATAGGTGTAAAATTCAGCCACCTTATTTATGGAACACAACAGTTAGATTTGTTTGACAGCACACCAAAAATGGTCGATCTGTATATGGCTTGCGATAAAATGCGCAACCGCTATGGTTTTAATGCTGTAAAACGCTCAATTGCCCTGTAACACTCAACAGCAATGTAACACCACTCTTTGAGTGGTAACTACCCGTTTAACTCTAAATTAAACGAATAGCTCAACTCAAGTTTAATTTAATAAATAACCGCTCAAAGAGCGGTGTTACTATGTACCTCAACAACCACTCATACTACAGCCTACGCTACGGAACTCTCTCTATTGAGGAGTTGGTTCTTCAGGCTACACAGTTTGGCATCAAGACATTGGCACTTACCGATATAAACAGCTCGCAAGGCATAATGGATTTTATAAAAGAGTGCAACGAAAATGACATACAGCCTGTTGCCGGCATTGAGTTCAGAAACAAAAATCAATATTTATATATAGGCATTGCCCAAAACAATAAAGGGTTTGCCGAGCTAAACAGGTTTTTAACGCATCATAATTTAAACAAAATGCCGCTGCCTAAAACTGCACCAAATTTTAAGCATGTATATGTGGTGTATCCTTACGGAAGAAAAAGAAAGGCAGAGCTGAAGAGCAATGAATTTATTGGTGTAAAGCCCCATGATGTGCCAAAACTGGTAACCTCAGAATTTAAGGATAATCAAAATAAACTGGTAGTGCATTACCCTGTTACACTAAAAACCCCGTCCGATTATGAGGTGCACCAATGTTTGCGGGCTATTGATGAAAATGTTTTAATATCGCAGTTAAACAACAATGCTGTGGCACAGCCCAATGAGCGGTTTATTGATACGTTGGTATTGGAAGGTATTTACAGCCTTTATCCGCAAATAATTAAAAACACAAATAAAATACTTGCATCCTGTAAAGTGGGGTTTGATTTTAAAGCCCCAAAAAACCTAAAAACATTTACCGACAGTCGGCAAAACGACCGTGCTTTGTTGCAGAAACTTGCCACCCAAGGGCTATACAATAGGTATGGCCGAGGCAATAGGGTGGCAAAAGAGAGGCTGGCACATGAGCTGAAGATAATTGACGAATTGGGGTTTTTGGCCTATTTTTTAATTACACACGATATTATCAGCTACACCATGGGCAAAGGCATTTACCATGTAGGGCGGGGCAGCGGCGCCAACAGCATAGTGGCTTATTGTCTAAAAATTACCGATGTTGACCCCATTGAGCTCGATCTGTATTTTGAGCGTTTTATTAACCCAAAGCGAACTAGTCCGCCCGATTTTGATATTGATTTTTCGTGGAAAGACCGCGATACTGTTCACAAGTATATTTTTAACCGCTTTGGATACGACCATGTAGCCCTGCTTGGAGCCACCACTACATTTAAAGACAGAGCCATACTGCGTGAGCTTGGTAAAGTATATGGCTTGCCCAAAGCCGAAATTGATGAGCTGGTGCATAACCCACGTAAAGTGTTAAACGGCGATGCAATAATAAAACACATATTAATTGTGGGCAAACGAATTATGGATTTCCCTAATATCCGCTCCATACATGCCGGAGGCGTTATTATATCGGGTAAGCCTTTAACAAACTATGTGGCGCTTGATATGCCGCCCAAGGGATTTGCCACCACACAGTGGGATATGTATGTGGCTGAGATGATAAGTTTTGAAAAGCTCGATATTCTTAGTCAGCGCGGCATTGGGCACATTAAGGAGTGTGTTGATATTGTGCTTGAAAACCAAAACAAAAAGGTTGATGTGCATCGTGCTAAAGAGTTTAAAAACGACCCGAAAATAAATGTTCGCCTGTACAATGGCGATGCCATAGGATGTTTTTATATTGAATCGCCGGCCATGCGCGGGCTGCTAAAAAAACTTAAATGCAACGACTATCTGCGGTTGGTGGCAGCAAGCTCCATTATACGTCCGGGGGTGGCAAAATCGGGTATGATGAAAGAGTACATAAAACGGTTTCATAACCCCAACGGTTTTAAATACCTGCATCCCATATTTAAGCAGCAATTGGGCGAAACATTTGGGGTTATGGTTTACCAAGAGGATGTGATTAAGATATGCCACCATTTTGCAGGTCTCGATTTGGCCGATGCCGATATTTTGCGCCGTGCCATGAGTGGAAAACACCGTTCAAAAAAAGAGTTTGAGGGCATACGTAACACTTTTTTTAGCAATTGCAAACAGCGCGGTTACCCAGATGCGCTTACCAACGAAGTGTGGAGGCAAATATCGTCGTTTGCCGGATATGCATTTTCCAAAGCGCACTCGGCATCGTATGCTGTTGAGAGTTACCAAAGCTTGTATTTGAAAACTTACTACCCAATTGAGTTTATGGTGGCGGTAATAAACAATTTTGGTGGTTTTTACAGCACATGGGTTTATGTAAATGAGGCTAAAAAAGCAGGTGGCATTATTCAACTGCCATGTGTAAATAAAAGCAAGTATAAAACCTGTATTTACGGCAAAAATATTTACCTCGGCTTTATACATATAAAAAGTTTTGAAGCAAGGGCTGCCAAAAAAATAATAGAAGAGCGAACAAAAAACGGTGATTTTATTGATTTTATTGATTTTGTTGAACGGGTTAATATGGGTATTGAACAGCTTAAAATTTTGATTAGAATTGGTGCTTTGCGTTTTACAAAAAAAACAAAAAGTGTGCTTTTATGGGAGGCACACCTCTATTTTAATAAAAATGAAAAAACTCCCGATACACAACTGCTGTTTTCAAAATCATATAAAAAGTTTGAGTTGCCTAAGCTTCCGCAATCAAAAATTGAGGATGCATATGATGAGTTTGAGCTGCTTGGCTTTCCGGTAACATTATCGCATATTAATTTGCTTGAGACTAAATACCGTGGCAACACCCAAGCTGCCGATTTAATGAAGCATATGGGCAAAATAGTGCGTATGGTAGGCAATTTGGTAACAATTAAAAATGTACATACGGTAAGCAAACAGTGGATGCATTTTGGTTGCTTTTTAGATATGGGCGGTATTTTTTTTGATACGGTAAATTTTCCAAATACCATTGCAAAGTATCCGTTTACCGGCTATGGGGTTTATTTAATTGAAGGCAAGGTGGTACACGAGTTTGGTTTTCCGAGTATTGAGGTGCATAAAATGGCAAGGTTGCCTTACAAGCCAGACCCGCGTTTTGCCGAGGCAAAAAAGTTTGGGATTGGTAAAAACCAAAAAATTAATGTGGGGTAATATATACTACCGACAGTTTAGCAATTTTAATCAATAACATAGTGAATAATAGCAAATTTTGTCAAGAGCAGTAAGGCTTGTTGAACTATTTTTGGCAATTATATTCATTTAAAAATACAGTAATGAAAAAGAAAATTGAAGTTAAACCAATTGGTTTTGTGGACACAAGTAATGGCTTTGCAATTAAAGTAAACAAAGAGTTTTTGCACGGACTGAAAAACATATCGGGTTTTAGCCATTTACAAATAGTTTGGTGGGGCAATTTATTTGATTCAGAAAAAAATCGAAAAATATTGACATCAGAAAAACCCTACAAAAAAGGACCCAATGAGATAGGAGTATTTGCCACACGATCGCAATTTAGACCAAACCCTGTTTTAATTACAACTATAGCCGTGTTGAACATTGATTTTGAAAACGGCATAATTTATACTCCATACATAGACGCAGAAAATAACACCCCTGTTTTAGATATTAAACCTTATCATTTGATAGAAAGGGTTAAGGAGTGCAGCGTTCCAAGTTGGTGCAAACATTGGCCTGAACACTATGAAGATGCAGCAACATTTGATTGGGAAAATGAGTTTAATTTTTGAAAAAATTGTATCTTAACAAGATATTTATGTATTGTTACAAAATAAAAATACCTTAAAAAAAGCAACTATGAAATTTCATTCTTCGGTAATATTTGTAAAAGACATTGAGAAATCAAAAGATTTTTATGTGCAAATGCTTAATCAGGAAATTGAGCATGACTTTGGTAAAAATATAATTTTAAAAAGCGGATTAACAATTTGGGAAATACAACCAGAGCATGTGATTAGCAAAACATTGAAGACAAAAGTAAATTCCAATAAATTTGAATTGTATTTTGAGACAGAGTTAATTGAAAAAAAACACAAACAGCTAAAAAATGAAAATATTGATTTTTTACATGAAATTCATGAAGAACCTTGGGGACAAAGAACAATTCGGTTTTTTGACCCTGATAAACATTTATTAGAGATAGGAGAACCATTACCTATATTTATCAAAAATATGTTTAAAAGAGGATTATCTGCAAAACAAATAACCGAAAAAAGTGGAGTTCCTATTGCAACAGTGGAATCATTTCTTAAATGAGAAATAAACATGGGATACTACATTGATTTAGAGAAAATAAGTATTGAAGATTATAATGGGATCTTGAAATTGGCTGATTTACTCCCAAGCAGAATGATTTTAAAGGATAATATTGGGCTACATGACATGAAACTCTGTGTTGATGCAGCAAAGGATGCATCATTAGATATTAAATACTAACTATGACAAATAAAGATATAATTTATAAAGCAATAAAGTTTATAGAGAACAACTTGAACTCCGAAATTGATGTTATGGCAGTTTCGCAAGAGGTCTGCTACTCTCTTTATCATTTTATCAGGTTGTTTCAATATACAACAGGATTTACACCCAAAAGCTACATTCAAAAACGCAGGCTTACCGAATCAATAAAAGAGTTGCAGAAAAGAGATAAAAAAATATCAGACATTGCATATGATTATCAATTTGGCAGCCCCGAAGCATTTACACGTGCATTTAAAAAGCAGTTTAATGCTAATCCATCAGAAATAAGAAAAGGAGTAGCAACAACTTCACTACCAATAGTCAATCCCTTAACTCCCGAATATGTTTTTCAATCGGACAAAACAAAGTGCAACCCGCCTCAAATTATTGAGCTGCCTGATTTATTATTGGTTGGAACTTCATTTTTTGCAGCTGAAAATTCCTATCCAAAAGACCTTTTAAAAGAGTGGACACAATTTACCAATGAGCTTCATAAAATAAAAAATAAAGTTATTCCCGAACGCTTTTATCAGGTTCAGTATTGGTCGGATAATCAAGAGCTTGGCGGACTACATTTTTTTATGGGAGTTGAAGTGGAGAAAATTTTAGAGGTAAATCCCTTTTTTGTTGTGAAAAAAATATCAAAAGGAAAATATTTGCAGTTTATCCACAAGGGGTTTTCAAATAAAGTGGGCTATACATACGAATATATTTATAACCAATATTTACCCGACACAACGCATAAACTAACTTTACCTTTTAATTTTGAGATATACGGAGAAAAATTCAAAGGTCCTTATAACGAGCACTCTGAAAGTGAAATTTATATACCAATTGAATAATATCTAACCTGATTAATTCATAAAAAATGAGTGATTTTCAGATAATACCCAAAACCGGTAGGATTGGAAGGTTTGCAAAAATAGTTAAGAGTAAAACCGATATTGATACCTATTTTGAAATAATGGAAAAATCAAACGGGTATAATAAATTTAAACCTGAGAAAAAAGCACTTTGGTGGAACAATGCTGTTGAAAAATTAGAAACTCGGTTAGGTACAAAAGGAGCTATAGAAGTAATGAGGATTTGTGGGAGCAAATGTTGTGGTAAAGGACAAAGAAAAACTGCAAAACGACTTATGAGTGAGTCATCATCGATTGAAAAATTTCTTGAAAAAATAAGCAACTATGAGGTTAAGGAGGGAGAACTTGAGTATAAATTGATAAATAATAAAACCATTAATGCAAAATATAATAAATGCTTTTGCGGGCAAGTAAAAAAACAGACCGACCCATTTAAAAACTTAACCTATTGCCAATGCTCGGTTGAATTTAACAAACAATTTTTTGAAGCAGCTTTTGAAAAACCTGTTAAAGTTGAATTAAAACAATCAATAATTAATGGTGACGATTTTTGTGAATTTGAAATAAAGATAGTTAGCCACAAAAACTTAAAAGCACAAAGCTTAACAAATTAACAGCAAATAACATGGAAAAAGCAGCTTTAATTATTATTGATATGCAAAAGGGTTTATTTAAAAAAGAGAGGGGAATATTTAATGAATCCAGTCTTTTGAATAATATTAACAAGCTTATTAAAAAGCAAAAAAGCACTAATCTGCCTATAATATTTACTCAACATAACAATAACCAACTAAAACAAGGAACGGCAAAATGGGAAATACATGAATCTTTAATAATAAACAAAGATGATTTTGTAATACAAAAAACCAAAGGTGATGCATTTATAGATACAGAACTCAACAATATACTTTTGAAAAACAAGGTAAAAAAAATTATTGTTTTGGGGCTTGTATCAAACGGGTGTGTAAAAGCAACATGTATTGGGGGACTTAAAAATAGCTATAAAGTAGTATTGGTTAAAGACGCCCATAGCAGTTGGAGTAAAGATGCTATGTCAATTATTGAAAAAGTTAATTTAAGCATGGCAGAAAAAAACATTGAGTTACTTGAAACAAGTAAGTTCCTATAGCCTGAATAATTCATAAACTTTTTGAAAAAGCAGTTAACATATTGATTATC
>CBDUWQ010000078.1:0-15910 GCA_965370965.1 uncultured Bacteroidales bacterium | reverse complement strand
AATATCATATCATTAAAGCAAATGAGAAACTTGAGTAATATATAATGTTTTATAGAGTTTGTTAATGATTATTGGAGTAAGCTTTTTTAAAAACTTAAAAATTCAGTTGTGTAACATATGTTACAAAATAAAATACCGTAAGGTCTTAAATTTGCATCATTAATAAGTATAAAAATAATGATTTGTTTTTTAGGCAATAAATTTAAAATTTAAACTAATGAAAAGAGAGATAGTACTAATAGATAGAGACTTATGTAATGGATGCGAAGAATGTATTCCGAATTGCCATGAGGGGGCTTTACAAATGATTGATGGTAAAGCAACATTAGTTAGCGAATTAATGTGCGATGGATTAGGAGCCTGTATTGGTCATTGCCCTGTTGGCGCAATAACAATTGAGGAGCGCGAAGCCGAGGCATATGATGAAATACTTACCTTAAAAGGGATGTTAAAAAATGGTGGTAGAAATGTTGTAGCTGCACATTTAAAACACCTAAAAGATTACGAGGAAAAGGAGTATATACATCAGGCTTTTGATTATTTAATAGCTAATGCTGCCGATATTGATTTTGATGTTAACGAATTGATTTTTGAGGTAAAGCAACACGGCAAAAAAGAGGAGCCCCAAGCAAATCCATATTTACAAAATCTTGTTATGAATCAACAAAAAGAGAATTTAGCATGTGGCTGCCCGGGATCGGCCGAAAAATCATTTGCCCCCGAACCTGTTGCTATGGTGTCAAATCAAGGAGCACCATCACAACTTAGTCATTGGCCTGTACAAATGCACTTAATAAACCCGTTGGCACCTTTTTTTCAATCGTGCGATTTATTATTGGCAGCCGATTGTGTAGCTTATGCTTTGGGTAATTTTCATGACAAATATCTTAAGGACAAAAAACTGGCAATTGCCTGCCCAAAACTAGATAGCAATAAGGAGGTTTATGTTGAAAAATTAGTGCATTTAATTGACCAATCAAAAGTTAATACCATTACTGTTATGAAAATGGAAGTACCCTGTTGTGGTGGGCTAATGCAGTTGGTAAATTTGGCATTGGAACAAGCTCAGCGCAAGGTGCCAATAAAGCTTATTATGGTAAGTTCAAAGGGAGAGATACTTAGTGATGATTGGGTGTAATACCGATTGTGAAGCAAATTTGCCGATATATTTCATTAGCATTCATATATCAACATTGCTTCTACATCGGCATTATTCCAGCAGTTTTGAAATTAAAATGGTATAAACTAATGTTTGGTTGAAGCCTAAGAGATTTTTATATTAAAAAAGCAGACACTTATCAATTGATTGTTAAAAACCTGCTTTTAGCTAAACATAGACAGGCTTTTATCTGTTACAAAACTAACCATATGCATTGTTAAAATGGCATGGTACTTGATAAGAGTAATGTATAAATTGTAAACAGCGATGAAAAAGGTAATACGAACAAATAATAGTGGTAAGTTGCTGTATGATATTCATGAAAATGAATTTTATATTGAGTTTGGGAATGTTCAGTTTACGTTGCCTATGGACGAATTTTTAAAGTTTGAAAAGCTGTTAAAAGAAAAATCAGGAGAATTTGCTATGCATAACTCCACAAAAAAAATAAAAATACCAATTAACAGTACCGGTTTTACTCTTGTTTTAACACATGCAGATATGGCCGGTTTATATGATATGTTTGGACTTAAGTATGAAAAATTACAATCGTTTAAGCTAAAAATTAATTATTCAATGAACTAAACTTTCTTTTCATAGACACAGGTAATTTTTTTATGGGTTTATTTAATGTGTCAATATTGGACCGGGCAACCGGTCTTTTTTTATAGTTTTAATTCTATTTTTGTAATTCATTTAAACATTTTTAATTGTGCAATTTTTTAATCTATCAAAAAAACCGTGGCAATGGGCTACATTGTTAATTCTTGCTCTAATTTGGGGCTCGTCGTTTATTTTAATGAAAAAAGGCTTACGCTCTTTTGACTATATGCAGGTAGCAGCATTACGCATTTTTTTTTCGTTTGTAATACTAATTCCAACTTACTTTAAAACCATAAAAAAACTTAATAGAAAAAATATAATTCACATAATGATAACAGGTTATGCGGGTGTTTTTTTTCCTGCTTTTTTATTTACCAAAGCCCAAACCCAAATTAATAGCTCGTTAGCTGGAATGATAAACAGCCTTGCACCGTTTTTTGCTCTTCTTTTGGGCATTATATTATATAAAAACCGGCCAAGCAAATATCAGTATATTGGTATATTAATTGGACTTATTGGTGCTATTGGCCTTATTAGTGATGGCAATATTTTAGAATCGATAAGTAACATAAATGGCTATGCATTGTACGTAGTAATAGCTACAATTGGTTATGGGATTAATGCCAATGAAATACGCTTTAAACTTAAAAGCTTATCGGGTTTTGAAATTACATCACTATCATTTTTGCTTATTGGTATTCCTGCCGGAATATATTTAGCATTTACCGACCTTGCCCCTGCATTTCAAACACCTAACTGGACTCTTAATTTAGGTTTTATTTTTGTGCTGGCTCTGTTTGGTTCGGTAATATCACTATATATGTTTAATAATTTGGTTCACCATACTTCGGCTCTATTTGCCACATCGGTTACTTATATAATTCCATTTTTTGCAATAATATGGGGAGTATTTGATGGCGAAACAATTACAATTGTTCATATTATTAGTATTGGGCTTGCATTAATTGGAGTATGGTTTGTTAATAGTGGGAGCAAGAAATCTAAAGCAAAATAAAACGCTTATTTTCAATAATATCAACTTGCTTAACAATTAACGCAGGCTAAACCCTTAATTCAAAATTTTTACCAAGGTAAACTTTTCTAACCTGCTCATCTTCTGATAATTCTAAGGTTGTACCGGCTTTTAGTATTTTGCCTTCAAACAGCAAATATGCACGGTCGGTTATTGATAGTGTTTCATGTACATTATGGTCGGTAATTAATATTCCAATGTTTTTTTCTTTTAGCTTTTTTACAATACCCTGAATATCTTCAACAGCAATGGGGTCAACACCTGCAAAAGGCTCATCAAGCAAAATAAAGTTGGGACTAATGGCTAAAGCACGGGCAATTTCAGTTCGTCGCCGCTCGCCTCCCGATAGTTGAATACCCAAGCTTTTACGAATATGCTGCAAACCAAACTCATCAAGCAGAGATTCAACTTTATCTCTTTGCTCCTCCTTTGTTAGTTTGGTCATCTCTAAAATAGTTTTAATATTATCCTCAACACTAAGTTTGCGAAAAACCGATGCCTCTTGTGCCAAATATCCAATGCCACGCTTTGCACGCTTATAAACGGGTTCTTTAGTAATATCTAAATCGTCAATGTATATTTTACCACTATTTGGGGCTATTAAACCAACAATCATATAAAAAGTGGTTGTTTTACCGGCTCCGTTTGGTCCCAATAAACCTACAATTTCACCCTTTTCAACTTCAACCGAAACTCCTCGTACTACTGTTCGAGAACCGTATTTTTTAATTAAATTTTCTGTTCTTAGTTTCACTATAATATAATTAGGTTAAACAACTGTTTTAATTTTCAAAAACTTAACACTATATATACAAACATTATTTAAGGTGTTAAAAATAACAGAACTTTTTCAAAATATCACCGGTAGTTTTATTTATGTTTGCATTATTTTTAATTTTTGTTAAAAATGGCACTATTAAGCATCCCAACAGTTGCTCAAATTAAAGAAGCTTATTTATTGATAAAAACCTCTGTTCATAAAACTCCGGTATTGCAATCGATACTGTTAAATTCAAAATTGCAATGTAGCATATTTTTTAAATGCGAAAATATGCAAAAAACCGGAGCATTCAAATATAGGGGCGCCACCCATGCCATTTATAGGCTGAACGATAACGAAAAACAGAAAGGGGTTGCTACGCACTCATCGGGCAATCATGCCGGTGCACTGGCTAAAGCTGCATTATTGCAAGGTATTGAATCATTTATTGTAATGCCCAAAAATGCACCAAGTGTTAAAGTTGCAGCAGTAAAAAGTTATGGTGGCAGAATTACCTTTTGCGAGCCAACATTACAGGCAAGGGTTGATACTTTAGAGAGGGTCATTAAAAAAACCGGAGCTGTTTTTATTCATCCGTACGATAATTTTAATGTGATATGCGGACAGGGAACAGCTTGTTTTGAAATGACAAACCAAATTAATGAGCCCGATATAGTTTTGGCTCCGGTTGGCGGAGGGGGTTTATTGAGCGGCACATCGATAGTAGTAAAAAGCCTATGGCATAAAACAAAAGTATTTGGCACCGAACCTAAAAATGCCGATGATGCTTTTCTGTCGTTTAAAAGCAAACGCCTTGTAGCTGCGGCAAACCCAATTACTATTGCCGATGGGCTTAAAACATCGCTTTCGGATTTAACATTTTCTATAATACTTAAAAACGTTGACGATATTTTAACAGTTAGCGAGCGAAGCATTATTGAGGCAATGCGGTTGATTTTTCAGTACCTTAAAATTGTTGTTGAGCCTTCGGGTGCTGTTCCTCTGGCTGCTATTATTGAAAACCCTGAGTTGTTTAAAAACAAAAAAGTGGCAATTATATTATCGGGCGGCAATGTGGATTTGGCCAACCTGCCTTTTTAACAGATGCGGGTTATACCATTTTAAAATCAAAATTACTAGTATAATGCCGATGTAGAATCAAAACTGATATACAAATGCTAATGAAGTATATCGGTAACTTTGATTCACAATCGGTATTAATCATAAAATGTCCAAGCTATTCCATAACGCACAGTACTACGGTTTGATGGGTAATTTGGGGCAAGAAAGTAATTTCTTGGCGTTGTAAGTCCGTAGTTGGCATGTTCATAACGTAAATAAAAACGTAAGCGTTTAATCTCCACATTCCAAAATATCCCTACAAATGGATAATCTCCTATAAGTTGTTCTTTTTGATTATAAAACCTTGCCAATGCTGGCGAATAGGCTTGCCCATAATATGATGTCCAATAGTAAGCATCAACACCTAATTGAAAGCGTAGTTTTCCTCCTGTATCTTTAAAATAAACATTAGGTTTCCAATAAAAAGCTGCATAGCCCGAAAACTCAGGCAGAGGCAATATTTCGTTATTGTCGGTTTGTTGATAGTTTAACTTTGTATTTAAACCAAATTTCCAAAATTCAAAAACATTATTTAAATAGATATCAAAAACCGAAAGTGTTTTGTTATACTGGGCAGGAACAGCATCGGTATTAAAGTATATATAATCGGTAATTAAATTAAAACGCGAACCAATTTGTGTTTTGTAATAGGGGTATGAAAAACTGAAATTTAGCGATGTGCGTTTTTTAGCACTAAAATTGTTATTCCATCTATAATGGTTTGAGTAGTATTGTGTAAGAAAATAATCGGGAGTTTCAATATATATACCGCCATAACCTTTTAGCTCAAACTGTTTTTTTGTTTTGCCAAATTTTTGGCTGATAAAACCATTTAACTGCATATTACCTTGATGATAACCACTAATATACAATTTGTAATTGCCCGAAAATTTGAATTTTTTGCCTTTTAACCTAAATATCCCTGCTTCAAAATATGAACTATTAAGGGTATTACTGTGTGTGTTGTCAAACAAAATATCTTTGTTAAAATAGTAATAATCGGTGGTTTGCATACCATAACCAAAAAAAGCACCAACAAATGGATAACTTTTGGGATTTTCTTCAAGGTTTAACCTAAAATTATGGTTTCGGTAAAAATAGTACGTAGAGTCAAAAGTTGGGCCTCCGCTAAAATTATTGGCATAAAGGTTAAGCGTGTCTTTGGTTATCGGGTTAAAATAATCATTGGGCAAATCAGTATATATTTTTTTACTTTTATGCCTGTTATAGGTGTATTGAAAACTAAACCAATAGGCTCCTAATTGTGCTGAATCGGGTACGTTGGTTTTTAAAAAGCCTATTTTTTGATCAAAAAACATTTGTCTGTCTTTAACAAAACTTAACCCGTCGGTTAATCGGGTATTAATTTCATTTGTAGAAATCGAGGTGTCTGTAACCATATAATTATCAATAATACCACCGTTTTCTTGAGCTTCAATTCTGTTAAAAACATAATTAAAATGAGTTGCCAACCTACCTTTGGTATAAGTTGCACCAATGGTTCCGGCATTATTCCTGGTCTCTTGCCTTATATAATTTCCTTTTCCGGTATAGTTTTTAAACCTAATAAAAGCATTAAAATACCTATTTATGTTTTGTGTATGCAGTATTTCTATATTTTGTTCCTCTTGCGGGCCAATATTAACTTTAAATATGGTAAAAGGCTTAAGTACATTATAATAAGGCACCTTATTACTTAAAAACATATAGGGGGTGTATGAATTCATAAAAATAAACCCTGTTTTGGGATTTGGCTCGGCAAAAATATTTGATTTTACAGCAGAACCTGTATTGCCTAAATAGCTGTTATTTATTGTTTTTCGGTATGCCGGATGGAATTTATGAAAATTGAGCAGGGTACTGTCGTAATTATAAATTTCAGGTTCGTGTATTTCAGAGTTATATATCCATGTTTCAACCAAATTGGTATCATCAATGTTAAATAAATGTCCATAAAACGAATAGTATGTTGAATCGTTTCCTCCAATTGTTTTAAAATCCCATTTGTCGTTAACTGCTGATAAAGAATCAATAAGAGTTGAATCTAATACATGGTTTAGGGAATCGGTATCTGCTAATAAAAGCGAATCGGTTGCTATATTTAATGTATCGGGTGTTTTAAGTTGAGACTGAGCAGAGACGGTATCAATAATATTATGCGATGCAACCGGTGCAACGGGAATGAAAAGTATTGCTACAACACAATTAATTATAAAACACAATTGCTTTTTTAACATTGGGCACAAAGATATATAAAATTTTACCTGAGTAGCACCCCCTGCAAAAATTTTGCCTTTTTGTTTTTCACGATTTTTTTTAATGGTATTTTGGTCTTTTCCAGCTTTCAACCTGCATCTCTTTTTCAAATAGCTTTTTTTCAGCACCGTTGTTGTCTTTAAACCAAAACTCAATACGAGCGGCAAAAGGCTTGTTTAACGCACCTACCATTATTTTAAAATCTGATTGATAATAAAAAAGCGTTTCAGTATTTAATGCCCAGCCAAGCTTGCGCTTTGTGGTAGGCTTAATGGTTTTTGCTGATATTTGTGTGCCCGAGTCTTTATCGAAAGTTTTTATGTAAACAATACCCTGTGTGTTGTTTTTTATGTTGGCTTTTGCATTATAAATGCCCGGCTGTGCACCATTATTAATTTCAAAAAATACCGAATCGAATGTAATTGGGTAATAAACAGGAAATGGCAACACCCCTTTTTGTTCAATTTCATGGCTATAATTTAATACCGAATAAAACTCTTTAGCCAGCTCATTTATAACATGTTGCGTTAATTTTCTCGATTTATCGTCTGACAATTCAAAAATTTCAATATTTACCAATGCTGATTTAATTATAATATAAGTGCCTGTTTTACCCAATTCCGAATTCTGTTTTATTGTATTTATTTTAATAACTTTTGCTGATGCATCAACTACAGTATAATCCATGTAATCATTAAATTTTATAGGCTTGCCAAACGATACAATAACCCTTAACCTGCTTTTTAAGTCATTATAGTTGTTTTTGGTTATATATTGGTTTTTATATGGAATAAACTTGTTGTTTTTTGCATATCTCCTAATAGCAAAGGTTTTGCCATGGTATTCTCTATAATCCCACCTTGCATTGCCAATTAAATATTGTTTAAGCACGTTTATATTATCTTGATTAAACGGTTCAATATTCAGGTTTTTAAAGCTAATTGAATTTATCTCCTTACTTTTTTTTTCACTATGCATATTTTTGCCAATGTTACAGCTAACAACAAGCAATAATGATAATAGGATAATATGCTTAAATGCCATTTATTTTAGATATACAATTTTTGTTGTTTTGTGGTATTCGTCTGATTTAAAATATAATATATATGACCCACCTGCCATATTTGTACATGAAAAATCTAAAGTAACAGAATAATCGCCCGGCGCATTGTGGAATGTTGTGGGTATTAATTGAGTAATCATTTTTCCTGAAATATCAAATAAGTTAACCTCAACATTTGATGGTTTAGTTAAATAATAATCAACGGTAAAACTGTTAGTAATAATTGTTGGATAAACATCAATTTTTGCCAAGCTTGACATATCGGATATGCTGCTATGAAATTGAAAAACTGCTTTTACCGTATCAACTGATGTTAAGCTTATTAACACTTCTCTTGATGTGTTATCGGGCGAAAAAGTATGATGGTTACTTTCCCAATTTTTGAGCTTGAGATCCTCATCTTTATTAACATACGACTTAAACTTTGTATCCATTCCTTCATAGTATTTTCCTGTCCATGGAAAATCCTTAATTTTAAGTGAATTTATCCTTACTTTTGTTTGACCGGGGTGGCTACTTGTAATTGTTAAATCGTAAGGCCCCGATAAATCGTAGCATGTACTAATACCTGTTTCTAAAGCCGCTGATCGCCTTACTATAAAATCTCTTAACCTTGCTGCATTTGCTTTCCACTCATCATATGTACCGTACCACCTAACTGCATGTTGTGCCATTTCGGGCTCAATAATTGCCATATATTCGTCAAAGTAGCCAAGCATATTTTCGCTTCCAAAAGTAGTGTTTAGCAAGTCGGCCTGCCTGCCCACATAATATTGGTGAAACTCATCGTTATCATTTAATTTGTTTAATATTTTTATATGCCCTTCGGGGTCTGAGAAAGAGTTATCAAGTCCTTCAGGGTTGCAGGGTAGGGCAGTAGCACTTGTATCGGGTAAACCGGTATAATTAATGTAAAATGCAAAAGTGGCATCGTTATCCCAAAGGGTATATCCCCATTTTTTGTGGTCTCCATCGGGGTTTAGCCCACGCCACCATGCTACATTATAATTTAGCCAATCGGTGCAAACGGTAAACGAATTAACCAAAATATAGTCAACAAAACTTTTTACGTTAAAAATTGATTTTACCGAATCATAATTTTCCTGAACTGTCATATCATTGTCCATAATTAGGTTATAACAATCTAACCAATCCTCATATGCTTTATCTCCACCATATCCAACCCATGTTTGTCCCCATGTTAAAATATACTGAAGGTCATATCTCTCTTGGTCGTAATAATATTTTGTGTAATCGTGGTCATCAACATTCTCTCTAATTTCATAAACTCCCCAATATTGTCCGTTAATATAAACAACATTGCGTTCGCTTAATCTAACATCAAGATGCATCTCGTCTCTTTTTGTAAGGTTATGTATAAAGCCATCTCTCATATGGGCACTGCCTTCGTTAGCATAATTATGCCCACAGGGGTAATTGTCATCGCCCGATGCTCTTAAAATCATTCTTTGATACGAATCTCTGTCAGATAAGTGGAACAACTCCCCTTTAAGCGAATGGTTATCGCCCATTTCGTCTCTTGAAATAAAGTCGATTGAGCGTTGGTCGCAAACCCATGAGTCTTGCCCATGTTTGTTGTATTCGCCGGCTGCCCGGGTTGTTAATGTATCGCCATCAAAATACTCAAATGTACCATATGGTCGTATTAAAGGCGTAACATCGTTAACCAAATTTAATAAGCCTTTGCCGGCAACCGATATTACCGGAAGTGTATGACTTACATCAATAAAGTAGGTTGCATACTGCATTAAACCCGGAAGTATAGTTGTATCTGAACTAAAAATGCGGGCTTTTAGTACAGTTGTTGAGGTAATATTTATTGCATCAGCATATAAACTTGAAGTTTTTTCAGGAAAAGTACCATCTAAAGTATATCGAATTTCTTGATTTTGCCCAGCACCCGAAATTTCAACAGTAACTTGTGAGTTATAAAAACCTGCTTTTTTGCTTAAAACCGCCCTTGGGGCGTAACTATATGGGGTTGAATTGTTATTTGTTGCTTTAATGGTAGGTTCGTCAAATACACTCCATGTTGCAGCCCCATCGGTTGTTCTACCCATTGAATGCTCTACTTGGTGAATTGATATTTCTATTTGATCAATTATTTCTCCGTCTGGGTTTGAGAGTACGATTGTCTCTTTTTTGGTTTTTGTTTGTTTTAATGTAAAGTTTGTGTGAAAATGCTCATTAAAAGCAGTATCGCGTTTTGTTGCCCAAAAAACTATATACCCTTTTGCTGGAATTACGCTGCCTTCAGCTTCAGGTATTTGCCATTTTTGGGGTTTTGTTAATTTGTCGCTTAAATAGTAGCCTGCCACATCAACTTCAGTATTACCTGTGTTGTAAAGCTCAATCCAATCGCCATGTTTATCAAAATTATCGGGAAAAGTTTTTAGGTTGGCACACGAATATTCATTAATTACAACTTGTGTATTGCCAGTAAATGCCAATAATAGTAAAAAGCTTATTATTATTTGGTTTTTAATTATTTGAGTAGTTTTTTTCATCTATTTAGAGTTTTGTATTTTGCTTATCTGTTAATACAAGCAGGCTGTTAGGCAGATAGTTATAATTATTGCTAGTTTGTGTATCAAACGAATGGAGTTAGTTTACTGCTTGTCTCGAATTGATTTGGGGAAACATTTTTTTAATAATTTATATTTGTAAGTAATAGTGTTTAAAGAATTTTTGCTAAATATAGTAACATCAGTTGATTATTTTTATAGTAGATTGAAAAAAACATAAAGGTTGCATTAAAATTTAAACCGCAGTTGAAACTTTATTTCTGATTTGGTGTTACTGTTAATTTGGTTTAACCCTGTTCCAATTTCCTTTTTATTGGCATACCATGTTTGAGCAAAGCGTAGCCAAAAGTTTAGCCTGTCAGATATTTGATAATTTAATAAAATATAAGTTCTTGTTCCTTTATCATAAAGTGGAGGTACAGAGTAGGCATTTAGCACCTCATTTTCATAAGTGTAAATGCGGGTATTGTAACTCTCGGTATCAAAAACAGCATACCTAAAAATAACTGATAATGGGTAAGTTAAAGGGCGATAAATAATATCCTGATAAAGCATATAGCCATATTCTTTTTTGCTGTTTTGTTGTTTATAGCTACTAAGTTCAAGCCTATTACGCAGCTCCCAATTTTTATAAAGCCGATAACCAATATTGTATCTCAATAGTGCTTTATCGGCAATGCCCAAGGCAGGTATGCCGGTTTGTTCATTGTCAATACTTATCTCTTTTGCCTCGTGTTTATACCGCCAATACATGCTTAGCGTGCGCGATGTTGTATAATCGACCTGAATCAAATAATCTTTACCTTTTGATGGTCCTATTGCTTGGTTTTTTACCCATGGAAATTTATAGAGATCGTAATATGCTGATATTTTCCACTTTTTAACAGGATGCATTTCTGCCCCCATATAAAAACCTTGCTCGTTTTGGATACGTGAGCTTTCTGCGAAAGCGTTACTATAAAGTGCTTGGTAATTTTTTTGGTAATTACGGTATAAAACAGATGTGCGAAATTGGGGCGACAACTCCATAAGTGCACCTGTTAAAATTGCCTTGCCGCCATTTTCCGATAGTGCAGCTTCACCAAAAATATGCAGCGCTTTAAACATAAACTCGGCATCGGCACTTACATTATAATTGTTTTTACCACTAAACCGGTATCTGTTTTTTGGAGTATCGTCAATTTTAAATGGCATATTAAATTGGTAGTTAATACCTGAAAACCCCACTTTGAAATTTTTATGACGCCAGCTTAAATTTCCACCATAAATAGTTTCGGTAATGGCATTTTTATCCTCAACCTCGGCAGGTGTGGCGTGAATACCCGAGTTTAATAATGAAGTTATATTTTCATATTTTGTGAGGGTATCACTTATTGAAATATTAGCATCTCTATTTTTGTATGAGCCAAATGTCATAAAGCGTACTCCCCATTTTTCAACGGTAAGGCCGCCGCCCCGCATAAAAGCATTTTCATCGGTTGATGAGTATTTTTTTAAGCCTTGCCTGCGTTTTCTGATATCCATAACATACGATGATTTTCCTTGGGTTAGGTACGACCACATTATTAAACCTTGTCCTATTTGCACTTGGTAATCACCTAATACAGCAGTTTTTAAAATGCCTACATCGCTTATTTGCAAATGAGCCGAATAAAAGTCGAACCCTTTATTTTGTTCACCTTTTAAAAACTGCTCGCCGGGGTCTTTTTCGGCAGTAATGCCCCACCTAAGCTTGTTTTTATAATTAAATTGATACCTGTTGTAAATACGCATCCGATTACCTGGATAATGGTGGTTGGGATTTTGGTTAAAAACAGAGTCGCTCACTTTTTGAAAACCGTTTTGAGTTTCAATAATTGATGAAACACGTCCAAATATTGAATGTTTACCATATTTTAGGGCTTTATTTGCCGACCATTTTTTTATGTGTATATCTTGAGAAACAACAACAAACGGTAAAAGTTTTTTTATTGTGGGGTAGTCAAATCCTTCAACAAGTTGCAACTCGTAAAGTGTAGCAAGGTTGCCATTATATTTAATGTAGTTTAAAAGGCTTTTTATTTGAAAATCGTTTAATATCCTTAATTTCTCAAGTGTTTCAATTGATGCAATATTAAGATTTACAGGATTTTCAAGCATATAATATAAATCATCGGTAATTTGTGAGTAGTCTGCATTACCTTCAATACTTTGGGCTATCTCTTCAACCAAATCTTCAATTATTTGGTTGTTTGTTTCTACCTCTTGTGCAAGCAGGGTATTAAAACAAAACAGACAAATGCTTATGAAGTATAGTTTTTTTTCCATTCTTAAAAATATGTATTCACATCAAATTCAAATTGATTTGTAAATAGATACTTGTGAGTTTCATCTGGTAATTGAAAAATAAATTATAAACGGATGAAATTAGTGCTTTTGGTTCAAACAACAAAGATTTATGAGCTGTATAATTTTTCTTTCTGTTAAAACCAAATATTAGCTAAAATAGCTTGATATTTTGTTATTTGAAATAACTGATTTTATTATATTTGAGATTATAAGAAGTTATTTTGGTTACTTAAGTAAATGGGGTGTATTTTTTTTATTTTTAACCATAATGCACTTGTTAATAATATGATAAACAAGGCTATCTTTTTTTTATTTAATAAGTTGCTTAATTACGGTAAACAAAAACATAGAGTGTTTGTTGTTTCAGGTATCGATATATTGAAAATAGTAAGAAGGTTATTAATTTTAATAAATTTGAAATTAATATGGTTTTTAAATTTGGGAAGTTATTAGTTCTACTTTTAGACTTTATAAACATTTGATGAGTAATTGATTAGCTCAGTCTTTTAGGGCTGAGTAAAAGTATAATATAAACATTGGGCTTTAGCCCACACTATTAACACTCATTTTTGGCTAAAGCCTATTTGCTATTCATATAATATTTCCTCGACTTGAAAGTCGAGGCTATTTAACAAACTAATAATCAAACAAATTTAAAGTGGCAAAGTAGAATTAGATGTAAAAATTAATTTTAGATATGAATATAAAAAATATATTAAATTCAGCAATTGCTATAGTTGCAGTAGCAATATTAGTAAGTTGCACAAATGATGTACAAAAAGAAAGTACTTCAAAGAAAAAGGTAGAAACACCTACCTACAGTCAAACAACAGCTATTCCTGCAGGAATAACAACCCCTAATGAAGTAGAAACATCAATCGGCACATTAAAATTTATTGATGGCTCCCCTCTTCCTGAAACGGCAGAATTAGTTTATGAAAATTTAGACCGTATGCGTGGAGTTGATGTGTTTCTGAAAGGAATGCCTGCAGCATCTCTACGCCAACTGATGTTAGGACCTGAAGAAATTGGAGCAGATAAGTACAACAAAGTGATGATAATGGATAATTTGATGGATTCAAAACCATTATTCTTAACCGGGAATACTTCTACACTTTATGTAATTCCTGTTATCAATATGAAAGAGACAGGACCAATGATTTTTGAAGTTCCTCCTGGAATGTTAGGGGCAATGAACGATGCATGGTTTAGATATATGCAAGATGTAGGACCAATGGGACCAGATAAAGGGAAAGGTGGTAAATACATTATTCTTCCTCCCGAATATAAAGGAAAAATTCCAAGTGGGTATTATGTTGTAAAATCAAGAACATATCGTGTTTGGACCTTTATGAGAGGATCTATTGCTAATGGTTTAGAAGCAGCAGTTAAAAATGTAAAAGATAATTTAAGAATTTATCCACTATCGCTTAAAGATAATCCTCCAACAATGGAATTTATAAGTGGTTCAGGTAAATCATTTAATACTATTCATACTAATGATTATACTTTTTACGAACACTTAAACAATGTAATACAAGAAGAACCTCTTGAAATGATAGACCCTGAACTTAGAGGATTATTTGCTTCTATTGGTATGGAAAAAGGGAAACTTTTTGCTCCAGATGAAAGAATGAAAAGAATTTTGACAGATGCAGTAGCAATTGGAAATGCCACAGCTCGTTCTATAGTTTGGTATCCTCGTACCGAAGGAAGTGTAGATAATATGAAGGGTGTCCGAATTTATTCAGATACAAAGAGTGCATGGATTATGGGTTGGGTTGATAAAAATTGTTTTTTTAATGGTAAAGATGGTAATACAATGAATAGTGATGCTCGTGTAATGTTTCATTACCCATATACAGCAGTTACTCCGGCAATGGCAGTTACTATTCCTGGTAAAGGTTCTGATTATGGAATTGCCTATGTAGATTCTAAGAGACAACCAATGGATGGTTCGAAGATTTATAAAATCCATATTCCGGCAAATGTTCCTGTGGCAGATTTTTGGGCATTAACAATTTACGATACTCAAACTCGATCACAGTTACAAACAGATCAAATTTACCCAAGTGTAGGTAGTCAGACTGATGGTATAAAAATGAATGAAGATGGTTCTTACGATATTTTTTTCGCACCATCAGCCCCAGAAGGTTATGAGAATAACTGGTTACAAACCATAGCTGGAAAAAGTTGGTTTGTAGTTTTAAGAATGTATGGTCCGCTAAATCCATGGATTGATAAAACATGGAGACCAAGCGAAATAATGATAGGAGAATAGAAATAAAAAAAACCTTAAACGAATATTTTACTTGTTGATTTTTAGTGTTAGTGGGATATTTTTCTAATTTATTAATAGATAAACGGGATAATTTCATAATAGTTTCATTGAAAAAAGGGATAATATTCTAATTTATTAGTCTGAAAAAGGGATAATTTTGTATATTTAGATTTTTAATCTGTAAGGTGATGTACAAAAGGCACATATATAATGCTGTAAAAGATTGTTTAGTAACTAAACATATAATTTTAATTATTGGTTCAAGGCAAGTAGGGAAAACAACTTTGATGCAACAATTAAATGCAGAACAACAAAATAAATCTGAAATATCCTTTTTTATAACATTAGAAGATAAAGATATAAGAGAAGCTTTTAATATTCATCCGGAGCAATTGTTCAACTATATACCTCCAATCAATAAAAACAAGAAATATTATATTTTTATTGATGAGATACAATATTTGCAAGATCCGTCTAACTTTTTAAAATATATTTTTGACAAGTATAATGATACTATTAAACTTATAGTAAGTGGTTCGTCTAGTTTTTTTATAGATAAAAAGTTTACTGATTCATTAGCTGGTAGAAAGAGAATTTTTAAACTACCTACTTTAAGCTTTAATGAATTTGTTGAATTTAAAAATAGAAAAGAGATAACGGAATTTATTAATTGTGGAAATTTACCTAAGTTATACAAAATAGAGTTAGCCTGAATAATTCATAAACCATCAAAAAACACTTTTTTTAGTTTTTTTGAAT
>CBDUWQ010000077.1:0-16185 GCA_965370965.1 uncultured Bacteroidales bacterium | reverse complement strand
CCAGTACACTGTTTTCGTCGGTTAATACGCTCCATGTGTTACCATTGTTATGGGTGACCCACAACCCTCCGGCAGGTGTTCCTACCCAATAAGTATTGTTGTTTGTAGGATGAAAAGCAATACAGTTGATTCTGCCAATACCGGCATAACCCCCGCCTGATGAATTTGTACCAAGGTTTACCCAATTATATGAATTTTTAGAATCCATATCTGGTTTGTCTTTTTTAAAATCTTTTAAAACTTGGTATGCTGTTTTTTCCGGAAAAGCCCCGGTTGTGGCATCAACCTGCGTTTCCCAATAATACTCCCAGCGTTTAAATTGTTTCCAGCCACTTGCTTTTTGTTTTTTTCCGTTTGGGTCAAAATAGTAACCTCTATCTAAATTAAAAGGTTCCCAATAGTCATTAAACGATTTTTGATAATCTTTAAAGGTAAGCTCATTTACTGTACCTTTGTTTGGTAAGTTTTTTGTCCATGGTTGCGCTACCGATAAGTAGAATGTACCAAAAACAAAACTGAATAGTAATAGTGTTTTTTTCATAATTAGTAGTGTTAGTAATTAATAATTCTGCAAAACTATAAAAATATATTACATCTCTATTTATCTGTGAACTAAACTTAACCTCAATTATTTCATAAGTAATGAGTTGTAATTTGTTTAAAAGTTGATTATGAATTTATCATAACCATTTTTCAATAGCTCGCATTATCCATATTTGAGCTATAACAAAATCTTTATAAGCAAACCAACTCACTGTATTTCAAACACAAAATGTTTCTAAAATGAGCGAAGTTAATTCACAACTTGTCTTGAATTGACTTCATGAAACATAATTAAATTTTTAATTATTGTGAATAATTTTCCAATTTAATTTTTTAGAAAAACTTTGTTAATCATTTGGTTAGAATTAATGAAACATATAAATTTGCGCGCTAATTTTTTTTATTTAGTATTAAAGTTTACTTTTGCACGGATTTTACTAAACAGGACGGAATGGATTATAAAATTCCATTTAAGGGGTTAAAAAATGGTAAACATCAATTTAAGTTTATTATTGATGACAAGTTCTTTAAAACAATTTCAGATAGTGAAATTAAACAAGGCGGTCTTGTGGCAGTAGTTGAGCTAATTAAGCGTTCAACCGGGGTTGAGTTATTTTTTGATATTTCAGGAAAAGTTAAAGTACCTTGTGACCGCTGTCTTGATGAATTTGATTGCCCCATAGAGTACAAAGGGAAACTGTTTTTTGAGTTTGGTACCGAATCAGAAGATGTAACTGATGAATTGGTAGTTTTGGCATCCGATGAAAATTATTTGGATTTAAAAAGGTACATATATGAATTTATAAAACTAAGTTTGCCAATTCAAAAATTTCATTCTGATGAAAAGTTTTGTAATGCCGATATGCTTGCAAAATTGAATGATATGATTATTAATAATGATGATGACAAGATAGATGATCCCAGATGGGACAAACTGAGAGATTTAATTAATTAATTTAAAAAGCGATTGAAAAATGGCACATCCTAAACACAAGATTTCTAAACAAAGAAGGAATAAAAGAAGAACTCATTACAAAGCTGTTGCACCTACAGTAGCACAATGTTCAAACTGTGGTTCGGCAGTTAAGTATCACCATGTATGCCCTGAATGTGGCTTTTACCGTGGCAAATTAGCTATTGATAAAGCAGTAACAGCATAGTTTAATTGATTTTTTTACAATTAAACGAACTCCGCAAAAAAAGCGGAAGAGATAATGTAAAAACTATCATTTATTGCGCCTGTCTGTCCTATTAATAAGTTAGGTTTACCTTAAGGCGGGCACACACCATGATTAATTAATTGTCTGCCTGTATTGGCAGACAGGTGGAAAATAGTAATGAATAGGTACAAATTTTAAACAAATGAAAATAGGTATTGATATTATGGGTGGCGATTTTGCTCCTAAAGCTTCTGTCTTAGGTGCAATTAAGGCCAATGATGAGTTGCCTGATGAAATACGTTTGGTATTAATTGGCGATGAGCATAAGATTAATGAAATCTTGAAGCACGAAAAAGTTGACCCAAGCAAATTTGATATTGTCCATACTGAAGAATGGATTGGGATGGGTGAACATCCGGCAAAAGCTTTTGCAGCAAAGCAAAAATCGAGTATTGCCATAGGCTTTCAGATGCTTCAAAAAAAGATGATTGATGGTTTTGCAAGTGCAGGCAATACAGGAGCCATGTTAGTAGGTGCTATGTACATAGTAAAATCAATACCGGGCGTAATACGTCCATGCATTTCAGCCGAGTTACCGCAATACGATGGTAAGCCGGCATTGCTTTTAGATGTTGGCATTAACCCCGATTGCCGCCCCGATGTATTGTATCAATATGGCTTAATAGGTTCAGTATATGCATCACAACTTTACGGAATTGAAAACCCCAAAGTAGCATTATTAAACATTGGTGCAGAAGAGCAAAAAGGCAATTTAATTGTGAAAAGTACTCACGAATTGATGAAAGACACCAAAGATTTTAATTTTATTGGTAATGTTGAAGCTAACAATTTATTTGGTGAATGCCCTGCTGATATTATTATTTGCGATGGGTTTACAGGAAATGTTGTACTAAAAGAAGCCGAAGGTATTTATAAAATATTGTTGAAAAGAGGCATTAAAGATGAATTTTTTCATAGGTTTAATCCTGAAGTACACGGTGGAACTCCAATTCTTGGTATTAACGCCCCTGTAATAATCGGACACGGTGCTTCAAACCCAAAAGCAATAGCAACAATGATACTTAAAACAAAAAATGTAATTGAAGCCAAAGTATCAGAAAAATTAATTGAACTTTATCAGTAATGTCAAATATAAGAGCAATTATAACAGGAGTAGGCGCTTATTTACCCGAGTATATTCTTGATAACCATGAGCTAAGCAAAATAGTGGATACCTCAGAGGAATGGATAATGAGTAGGGTAGGTATAAAAGAACGGAGAATATTAAAGGAAAAAGGAGAAGGAACCTCCTTTATGGGAGAAAAGGCAGTAAAACAATTACTAAAAAAAACAAACACAACGCCAGATGAAGTTGACCTGCTTATTTGTGCTACAGTTACCCCCGATATGCCATTTCCGGCAACAGCAAATATAATTGCCGATAAGGTTGGAATAAAAAACGCATTTCATTTTGATATAAATGCCGGCTGTTCAGGATTTGTTTATACTTTAATTACAGCTTCAAAATTTATAGAATCCGGTCAATATAAAAAAGTAATTGTAGTTGGAGCTGAAAAAATGTCATCAATTGTTGACTATTCAGACCGCACCACTTGCCCTTTATTTGGTGATGCAGGAACAGCAGTTATGGTTGAACCTACTACCGAAAATTTAGGTATAATTGACTATATTGCCCGTTCGGATGGTATGGGACGACACCACCTGCATATGAAAGCAGGAGGGTCATGTATTCCGGCATCGCACCAATCAATTGACGAGCACAAACATTATATTTATCAAGAGGGGCAGCCTGTTTTTAAAAATGCAGTATCAAAAATGGCCGATGTTTCGGTTGAAATTATGGAGCGCAATAATTTAACAGCCCAAGACTTATCATGGCTGGTTCCGCATCAAGCCAATTTACGTATTATTGATGCTACTGCAAGGCGTATGGGATTGGCTCCCGAAAAGGTAATGGTAAATATTGAGCGATACGGAAATACTACAAGTGCAACAATTCCGTTATGCTTATGGGAGTGGGAAAAACAGCTAAAAAAAGGCGATAATTTAGTGCTTTCTGCTTTTGGGGCTGGCTTTACTTGGGGAACCATTTATTTAAAATGGGGATATGATGGAGATAGTATTTAGTGGCTATTTTATACTGCTATTATTAACATAAAAATTTATAACCATGGCAAAACCAATAGAAACTGAACAAAAACAAATTAATATAATAGGCGCCGGTACAAATATTACAGGTGATGTTGATTGTTCAGGCGATATCAGAATTGATGGCGGTTTAACAGGAAATCTTAATGTTAAAGGTAAAATTGTAATTGGCACATCAGGTTCAATTAAAGGTGAGGTTACCTGTAAAAACTCTGAGGTTGAAGGAAAAGTTGAAGGAAAAATCAGCGTTGCAGAGCTTTTATCGTTAAAAGCAACATCTTCAATTATTGGCGATATTAAAACTAGAAGATTGGCAATTGAACCCGGAGCAAACTTTACAGGAAATTGCATTATGAACAATGGGACAAACCCTTTGGTAGTTCCACCAAAAATGAATGAAGAAAAGAAAAAATAGAGATTCAAAAAAGAACTCAATGTATTTTTTTGCCAAGTATTCGGGGCTTGCCTTTGAAATGCTTGGCATTATTGTTTTAGGAAGTTGGGCAGGTTATAAACTTGACGAAAAAAGAGCTGGCGAATTCCCCATTTGGACAGTTATTTTATCGCTATTCGCAGTTTTTGCGTCTCTATATTTAGTGCTTAAGCAACTATTGAAAAGGTAATCTGTGTTATATTTGTGTTATTAAAAAAGCTATGCTAATTGTTTTAAATGCAGTTTTTTAATACTTATACTTACTCAAAAACTATCATATCAACTAACTGTAAAAAATAGTCAGTACTCCAAATATCAAGCACTATAGTGTCTTTAATAAATGGCTTAACATCGTTAATAACCATATTTATTTTTGTATTTGTTATTTTTTCACGCAGTAATTCTTTAAAAACAGCTACAGTAAATTCCTTATCACCAGAATAACCTTTTTGTAAAGCACGATTTTTTAGATGCAAAAAATTGAGTTTATAACTATTTCTAACATACCATTCAAAATCGTACCAATCACGCCCTTTTACTCTATGTTTCCAATTTCTGAAAAGCATAGCATGCATTTTACCGGCATATAAATTTGGTAGAGTAAAACAGCGTGTCATAAACGAATATGGTAATAGCAGCAGTTTATTATCGGTGTAAAAACCCAATGGGGGGGTTGTGTCTACCTCAATTTTTATTTTTACGGTACGTTCAGTTTTAAATTCAACATTATAAACTTCGGTTGTATCTTTTAAAAATGCTGATTCAACTTGCGAAAAATTCTTCTTTACTTTTTTGTTTATAACAACTTCTCTGCCCAAAGCTTTAAACTCTTTTACTATTGCATCAAAATAAGGTTCAAGTGAAAAATCATCTTCGCTTTTTAATAATGAAAAATCCATATCTTCCGAAAAGCGGGGCAATTTATGGAAAATACGTAAACAAGTACCTCCATAAAATGCTGCCTTATTAAAAAACCCAGCCCTTTGTAGGGCTGAGAGTATAATCTCTTGCATAACCTCATGATATGCATTTAGCTTATCATCTTGAGTTTGCACAGTATATTTAGATACCATCTGTTCAAAAATATTATCCATCACTTAAAATTTTATGTAAAAGTTTTAATTCTGTTTTTTTTGAACCTAGTTTAATGCAATTGTTTATTATGTTTAAATCCCACTTGGTTATCGAGTCAAAATCAAAACGCATATCCTCAAACAGATACTCGCGCATTGCTTTTATCGATTGTATTCTTAAGCCTTTTGTTGAAATAATCAAATCACATAAAGCTTTTTCAGGCTTTGCAATTAAAAAGGTATATTCATTTTCAATACTTATATGTTGTAAACCTATTGCAAAATATGATTCGGGAACTTTAATATATTGAAAATTGCCTAAAGGTGTATTGTATTTTTTGCCTCTTTGCATTGATGCTGATTTGGTTATATACACCCTTTCGGGAATTATTCCATAGTACCACAATGCACTCTCAAACGATATGTATGAGGGGCCATGCAATTGGTTTGCTATAAGCTCTAATGATAAGTTTTTATTGGTAATTGTGTTCGATACTACATATAACCCATTTATTATACGAATTAATTTGCCTGAACTTTCAAGAGAACTAATTTTATCTTTAGGAGATTTATACTCGCTCAAACCCTCAGCCAATACTGCCGGTTTTACAGGTATTATTCCGTATTGTTTTAGTTTTTGCATCTCTTTCTCATCTTAATTCAACACAAAGATAGCATAATTTGTTAGGAAATTCAAATATAAACGAATATATATACAAATTGTGTGATTTGTTCTATGTTTTTTATAATTTTGTTTAATTCAATTTATTTATATGTAGTTTTGGTATTTCAAAATAATAAATTATAAACGGATGAATTTAGATTTTAAAAAATACACTTTTTCGTTAGTTATTATAATGACCATTCTTTGTATTGTACATTTGTTAATTTATAGTGCATTACCCAACTTTTTAAATATTTCGTTAAAAATACTATTTGAAATATATGGCTTTTTAATTTTATTAAATTTGGTGCATTTTATAGCTTTAAAATGGTTATTTAATAAATGGGCAAAGCATGCCGGACTGCTTTTTACAGGCTTAAGCTTACTTAAAATGGGCATATGTATTATTTATTTGTGGCCTTATGTGTATTCTTCAACAACAAGTGCACTACCTGTAGTTTTAAATTTTATGACAGTGTATTTTGCAACACTTTTTTTTGAGGTTATTTTTATCATAAAAAGCATGCTAAAAGGCAATTTAAAACTGTAATACCTAAATATCTAAAATAGAATCGTAATGAAGTTTCATAGAGTGCATAAATGCTGCAAAGCGCAAAAAAAAGTTTTGCAAGCGTAGCCATTGTTACCGTAAAAAACTTTAAAGTAAGCATTTGTAGCAGTATTGTGCAATACGGAACTGTAATATATTTTCATTTTAGATTTTTAGGTAAAAAAACAATTATTAAAAAGGTTTTTTTAATCTTTGCAAAATGAACTTTAATGTATCATTGTTGTTAAAGAAATGTCAATGAATTTAAATTATAAATGGATGAAAAGGGCTATAACAATATTTTCTATTCTATTTTTTGCTTTAGGTTCTATTGCAAACGAAGAGCACCATAACAATGGTGAAATAGTTAGCCATGATGCAGAAGAAGAATTTAATGCCTCTGAAGCAATAATGCATCATATTAGTGATGCCCACAATTGGCATCTGTTTGATATAACTAATAAAGAAACCGGTAAAGTAAGGTCAATAAGTATCCCTCTGCCAGTAATAGTATTATATAAAGGGCAGCTCGATGTTTTTATGTCGTCAAAATTTCATGTTGACCATTCAAATATATCACAAATAAGCAATAAATACCCTTATTATAAAGGCAATAATGAATATATTTTATACCATAATAAAATATATGTAGCCAGCAACGGAGAGTTAAACTTTGACGAACATCACCATCCAACAAATGTACAACCTGTTGACATATCAATAACAAAAAATGTTGCAGCCATGATATTTTCTGCCATATTGCTATTGGTTATTTTTATAACAATGGCACGTATGTACAAAAAAGGAAATAAAGTGCCACGCGGTATTCAGGGATTTTTAGAGCCTCTAATTCTTTTTGTTGTAAACGATATTGCAAAACCAAATATACAGGGTGATAAGTATAAAAAATATGTACCTTTTTTATTAACCGTGTTTTTCTTTATTTGGTTTAATAATATGTTGGGCTTAATACCAATATTACCGGGTGGCGCAAATGTTACAGGTAATATAGCCGTAACAATGGTACTTGCATTATTTACAATGGTAATTACAAATTTTAGTGGAAACAAAGCTTATTGGGGACATATTATAGCACCTCCCGTACCTAAATGGCTTCTTTTTATTATGGTACCGGTTGAGCTTATAAGTGTAATTTCAAAACCATTTGCATTAATGATCCGTCTGTTTGCAAATATAACAGCAGGTCATATTATAGTATTAAGCCTTATTTCGCTAATATTTATTTTTAAAACTATTTTTATATCACCGCTATCAGTTGGGTTTGTTCTGTTTATTGATATTATTGAACTGTTGGTAGCTATATTACAAGCATATATTTTTACGTTGTTGTCTGCCCTATATATTGGTATGGCAGTACAAGAGCATCATTAATAAATTTTAATTAAACTAAATTATTATGACTGGAATTTCAATTGCTGCAATAGGTGCCGGATTAGCCGTTATTGGTGCCGGTATTGGTATTGGTAGAATTGGTGGGTCGGCAATGGACGCTATTGCTCGTCAACCCGAGGCCTATTCTCAAATTCAAACAACTATGATTATTGCTGCTGCCCTTGTTGAGGGTGTTGCGCTTTTTGCCGTAGTTGTTGCCATAATGGTAGCTAAGTAAAATGTTAAATTTCCTGTAACGGTTGGTTGCAGGAAATTTTTTAATTTGTGTTGAATAAATTTATTAGCCACCTATTAATTATATAATATTATGGAATTAGTTACACCAGCCTTTGGATTATTTTTTTGGACAGTATTAATTTTTATCTTTTTGCTTATTTTATTAAAGAAATTTGCATGGAAACCAATATTAAATGCAGTAAATGAGCGTAACGATAGTATTTCTGATGCTTTAGCTTCAGCCGAAAAGGCAAAAGAAGATATGACAAAGCTAAAAGCTGACAACGAGCAAATTCTTAATGAAGCACGCATTGAACGCGATGAAATTTTAAAAGAAGCTCGAAACCTTAAAGACAAAACAATTACAGAAGCAAAAAACATAGCAAAAAATGAAGCCAATGCAATAATAGAATTGGCAAAATCAGCAATTGAAAACGAAAAGCGAGCAGCAATAAACGACATAAAAAATCAAGTTGCATCTCTTTCAATCGAAATTGCTGAGAAAATACTATCAAAAGAGCTTAGCGACAGTAAAAGCCAAAAAGCATTAATTGAGGATTTGCTAAAAAATATCAATATTAATTAGCACAACCATGAACGAAAGCAAAATAGCAGTACGTTATGCAAAAGCATTTTTTGAGTTGGGACAAGAAAAAAACCAACTCGGCAAATTAAGAACAGACATTGAATTTATTGCATTGACATGCGAACAGCCCAACATAAAATTACTGCTTGAGAGCCCGGTGGTAAAAATCTCAAAAAAGAAGCAGATTTTAACCGAAATATTTAAAAGCAATATTCAAGTTTTGTCGCTCAATTTTATTTTAATGATTATTGACAATAAACGCGAAATGCACATACCGGCTATTTGCAGAAATTTTATTGACAAATATAGAAAACATAAAGGCATAAAGGCAGCAAAAGTTACCACAGCATTTGCAATTGACGATTCACTTAAAAAGCAAATTATAAAAGTAATCTCCGATATTTTTAAATCAAACGTAGAACTAACTACTGCTGAAAACAGCGAAATAGTCGGCGGCTTTATCCTTAGGGTAGGTGATCAACAAATTGATGCCAGCGTATCAAGCAAATTAAATAAAATTAAACGCGAACTTATTATGAAAAAAGTTTAATAGCTATCCATAAGTAAATAGTTGTTATTCAATATATTAATTATAATTTTTAATCTATAATTTTCATTTTATAGATTAAAAACAAAATAAATTTTAAAATTATGGCAGATATTAAACCTTCAGAAGTTTCCTCAATCTTAAAGCAACAGCTTGAAGGATTTAAATCAGAAAGTGAACTCGAAGAAGTTGGTACTGTATTAACCATTGGCGACGGTATTGCACGTATTTTTGGCATGTCACAGGCTCAATCGAATGAACTGGTTGAATTTGAGAACGGAATAAAAGGCATTGTACTTAACCTAGAAGAGGACAATATTGGTGTAGTGATTTTAGGCCCGTCAGAGGGGATTCGAGAAGGAGACACCGTGAAAAGAACCAAGCGTATATCCTCAATAAATGTAGGCGAAGGACTGTTGGGACGCATAATAAATACCATTGGCGAACCTATTGACGGCAAAGGACCAATTGAAGGTAAACTGTTTGAAATGCCTTTAGAGCGCAGAGCCCCCGGGGTAATTTACCGCCAACCGGTAAAAGAGCCTTTGCAAACAGGGTTGAAATCAATTGACGCAATGACACCAATTGGGCGTGGCCAGCGCGAGCTGATTATTGGTGACCGCCAAACCGGAAAAACAGCAATTGCAATTGACACCATAATAAACCAAAAGGAATTTTATGATACAGGTAAACCCGTTTATTGTATTTATGTTGCCATTGGGCAAAAAGGATCAACAGTAGCCAACGTTGCCAAAACCCTCGAAAAACATGGCGCCATGGCCTATACAGTTATTGTAATGGCAACAGCATCGGACCCGGCTGCAATGCAGTTTAATGCACCGTTTGCCGGAGCAGCTATTGGCGAGTTTTTTCGCGATACAGGTCGTTCGGCACTTGTAATTTACGACGATTTGTCAAAACAGGCAGTATCGTACCGCGAGGTTTCTTTATTGCTGCGCCGCCCACCGGGTCGTGAGGCATATCCGGGCGATGTGTTTTATTTGCACAGCCGCTTACTGGAACGCGCCGCCAAAATTATTGAATCAGATGATGTTGCACGCCAAATGAACGATTTACCACCGGTTTTGGCAAATGCAAAAGATGAAAACGGCGAACCATTGGTAAAAGGAGGAGGTTCGTTAACAGCTCTGCCAATTATTGAAACACAAGCAGGCGATGTTTCAGCATATATACCAACAAACGTAATCTCAATTACCGATGGGCAGATTTTTTTAGAGTCTGACCTGTTTAATTCAGGTGTGCGACCTGCCATTAACGTAGGTATTTCTGTTTCGCGCGTGGGAGGTAATGCCCAAATAAAGTCGATGAAAAAAATTGCCGGCACATTAAAAATTGACCAAGCCCAGTTTCGCGAATTAGAGGCTTTCTCAAAATTCGGATCCGATTTAGACGCAGCTACAATGGCTATTTTAGATAAAGGGCGCAAAAATGTAGATATACTGAAACAGGGGCAATACGCACCAATGCCGGTTGAAAAACAGGTGGCAATTATTTATTGCGGAGTAAAAGGGTTGCTCAACAATATACCAGTTGAAAAGGTAAAGGATTTTGAAGAAGAGTACCTTGACAGGATGGAGATGAAACATAAAAATGTATTAGAAGAATTAAAGGCAGGTAAACTGACCGAAAATGCTGAAAATACCATGCGTGAATTGACAAAAGAGTTGTCAGCAAAATATAAATAGTAACTATAAAGTATGGCAAATTTAAAGGAAATACGAACCCGAATGAGTTCGATAAAAACAACTCGGCAGGTTACCAATGCAATGAAAATGGTATCGGCAGCAAAGTTGCGTAAAGCACAAGAGGCTGTTATGCGTATTAGGCCTTACGCCAATAAGTTATTTGAAATACTAGGCAATTTAAGTGATAGCATCAATTCGCAAGATGATAATCTATACTCAGTTGACAGAGGGTTTAAGAAAATACTTTTAATAACCATAAATTCCAACCGAGGGCTGTGTGGTGGTTTTAATGCAAACGTAAATAAGAGGGCTTTTCAATTAATTCAATCTGATTACAGCGAGCAGTTTAATAACCTAAACCTCGACATTTTGGCCATAGGCAAAAAATCATTCGACTTTTTCCGTAAGCTTGGCATCAATATCCCAAATCATAATGATTTATACAACAATCTCGATTTTGAACATGTATCTCCTATTGTTGAAGCTATTATGAAAGATTTTGTTGAAGGGAAATACGATAAGGTATTTTTAATTTACAATGAATTTAAAAATGCAGCTACCCAAAACTTAAAAGTTGAACAGTTTTTGCCAATTGTTAAAGCTGAAAATACTGCAAAACAATTGGTAGTTGACTATCTGTTTGAGCCGTCAAAAAATGAAATTATACAAGAGCTTATTCCAAAGTCGTTAAAAATACAGTTTTATAAAGCATTGTTAGATTCTCATGCAGCCGAACATGGCGCACGAATGACCGCTATGCACATGGCTACCGACAATGCAACAGAGTTATTGCGTAGTTTAAATTTGAAATACAATAAAGCACGACAAGCATCAATTACTAACGAAATACTGGAGATTGTAGGCGGTGCCGAAGCATTAAAAGGATAAATAAAATAATATGCCAAAAATATTAGTAACAGGAGGAGCAGGTTTTATTGGTAGTGCATTAGCTGAAAAGCTAATAGCAGACAAAAATAACTTTGTAGTTATTGTTGATGATTTAAGTACCGGTGAAAGAGGTAAATTGCCAAATTTACCAACCACAAACTGGCGTTTTATTAAATGCGATGTAAATGTGTTAACCGATATGGCACCTATAATGACATCATATCAGTTTGATTATGTTTTTCATTTTGCCGCACTTGTGGGAGTTATTCGTACCCAAGAAAACCCGGTTAGCGTTTTAAAAGACATTGATGGTATAAAAAATATTCTGTCACTATCAAAAAACACTACCGTTAAACGTGTATTCTTCTCATCATCGTCCGAAATTTATGGCGACCCGGTTGAGATACCGCAAAATGTTTATACCACACCACTTAACAGCAGGTTGCCATATGCAATTGTAAAAAATGTGGGCGAGGCATTCTTAAAATCGTACAATCAGGAGTTTGGTTTAGATTATACCATTTTTAGGTTTTTTAACACATATGGTCCCAAACAGAGCCGCGATTTTGTTATAAGCAAGTTTATTTTAGCTGCAACCAACAATAAAAATATTACCATTTATGGCGATGGCAGCCAAACACGTACATTTTGTTATGTTGACGACAATGTTGATTCCTGCCTAAAAACTTTTTACGACAACCAATTTATAAACGATGTAATTAATATTGGAGGAAACAGGGAATTTACAATTTTGGAATTAGCCAAAATAGTAATTCGCCTAACTGAATCAAAATCAAAAATTGTGTATGTTGACCCATTAAAAGAGGGCGATATGAAACGCAGGCAGCCCGATAATTCAGATATGAAATTACTATTAGGGCGAGAGTTGATTGTTGTTGAAGATGGTATAAAAATGATATTAAAAGAGGGCTTGTTTGAGAAGGCAGACAATTGCGAATAAAGCTTGACTTGCAAATTTTATGGAATTATAAAATATGATTGGGATTGAAGAGTTAAAAGAAACCATTGAAAAGCATATCCGGCAATTGGAATTTAAAAACCCTCCTGCTGAATTGTATAATCCCATAAAATATACCATTAATTCCAATGGCAAAAGGATTCGTCCGGTGCTAACATTGTTAGTTTGTCAAATGTTCTGTAAAAAAATTGATAAAGCAATATCGCCGGCCTTGGGACTTGAGGTTTTTCATAATTTTACGCTACTGCACGATGATATTATGGACAATGCCCCTGTTAGGCGAGGTTTGCCAACCGTACATGAAAAATGGGACGCAAATACTGCTATTTTGTCGGGCGATACAATGATGATAGAAGCCTACAAACTTATTAGTATGGCTCCCGATTATTGCTTGCGCAGTACGCTTGAGGTGTTTTCAAAAACAGCATCGCAGGTTTGCGAAGGGCAAATGTTTGATATGCAGTTTGAGAAAAAAAACAATGTTTCAGAAGCCGAATATATAGAAATGATACGGCTAAAAACATCGGTATTATTAGCAGCAAGTTTAAAAATTGGCGCAATAATAGCAAAAGCACCACAAAAACAGGCTGATTTATTGTACGAATTTGGCATAAACCTAGGGTTGGCATTTCAATTAAAAGACGATTGGTTAGATGTGTATAGCGACCCTAAAAAATTTGGAAAAAAAACAGGTGGAGATATTGTAGAAAATAAGAAAACATATTTGCTGATTAAAGCTTTTGAAAAAGCAGATAACAACAATAAAAAGCATTTAATTAGCTGGATTAATAAAACAGAATTTAAAGAAGCAGAAAAAATAGCATCAGTAAAAAATATATATAACGAATTAAATATTAGTGAAATAACATTAAAAAAAGCAGAATATTATAGTCAAAAAGCATTTGATTGTTTAAGAAAAGTTGACGCACCAAACAGGCAAAAACAACAATTAACAGAATTGACTAAATATCTGCTTGGGCGAGAAAAATAAAATTGAAAAATAAACATAAAATTTCAGGCATAATGGCAAAAAATATTGGAAAAATTATTCAGATTATCGGTCCTGTGATCGATGTTAGTTTTGAACAAGAAGGAAGCGAGATTCCTAACATTCTGGATGCACTTGAAATTACACGCGAAAATGGCTCAACTTTAGTATGTGAGGTAGAATTGCACATTGGCGAAAATAGTGTTAGGGCAATTGCTATGGAATCAACCGATGGGCTAAGTCGTGGTATTGATGTAGTTGCAACAGGCTCGCCTATTAAAATGCCTGTGGGCGACCAAATTAAAGGACGTTTGATGAATATAACAGGCGACACTATCGACGGAATAGGACCCCTACCTAAAGAGGACGGTTATGTTATTCATCGCGAACCGCCGGCTTATGAAGAACTTTCAACCGAAACCGAGGTGCTTTTTACAGGCATAAAAGTTGTTGACCTTATTGAACCTTACGCCAAAGGTGGTAAAATTGGTCTTTTTGGAGGAGCCGGAGTTGGAAAAACCGTACTTATTCAAGAACTGATTAATAATATTGCCGTTGGATATGCAGGAATATCAGTTTTTGCCGGAGTGGGTGAACGCACGCGCGAAGGGAACGATTTATTGCGCGAAATGATTGAAGCCGGAATTGTTGACTATGGCGAAGAGTTTAAAAAAGATATGGAAAATGGTGGTTGGGATTTAAGCAAGGTTGATAAAAATGCCTTGCAAAACTCAAAACTGAGCATGGTTTTCGGACAAATGAATGAGCCCCCTGGCGCACGTGCACGTGTTGCCTTATCAGGACTTTCGGTAGCCGAAAGTTTTCGTGATGGCGATGGTAAAGGTGCCGGAAAAGATATACTTTTCTTTATTGATAATATTTTCCGTTTTACACAAGCCGGCTCCGAGGTATCGGCACTTTTAGGGCGTATGCCTTCGGCCGTAGGCTATCAGCCAACACTTGCCACCGAAATGGGAAATATGCAAGAGCGTATTACATCAACAAAAAATGGCTCAATTACTTCGGTTCAGGCAGTATATGTACCTGCCGACGACTTGACCGACCCTGCCCCGGCAACAACTTTTGCACACCTTGACGCAACAACCGTACTAAGCCGTAAAATTGCCGAACTTGGTATTTACCCTGCTGTTGACCCATTAGATTCAACATCGAGGATATTAACCGAAGAGATAGTTGGCAAAGCTCATTACGATACAGCACAAAGGGTAATTTTTACATTGCAGCGCTATAAAGAGTTACAAGACATTATCTCTATTCTTGGTATGGACGAGCTGTCGGAAGAAGATAAGTTGGTGGTACATCGTGCCCGTCGTGTTCAAAGGTTCTTATCGCAGCCTTTTCATGTGGCAGAGGCATTTACTGGCCTAAAAGGCGAACTTGTTAGTATTGAAGATACTATTAAAGGCTTTAACATGATATTAGACGGTGAAGTTGACGAGTATCCGGAAGCCGCATTTAACCTTGTAGGGAATATTGAACAGGCAATTGAAAAAGGCAAAAAGCTTATTGCTGAAGCCGAAGCTTAAGAATAAAAGAATATCGAATTATATAAGTCGCGTACTTCAAACTTCATTATTCGATATCAAACTTCTAAAAAATATGCTATGATACTAGAGATTGTAACCCCCGACAAAAAAATATACTCAGGAACCGTAAAGTTAATTCAAGCTCCCGGAGCCGATGGCTCATTTGAGATACTTAAAAACCATGCTCCTATAATTTCAACACTTATTAAAGGCAAAATAAAAATTATTGAAGAAGATGATACCGAAAAGTTTTTTGAAATAGACAAAGGGGTTATTGAGGTTAATAAAAATAAAGCTATTCTGCTGGCAGAAAAAATTTAATGGTTAACAAGGTAAAATTTTGTAACTACTCAGGATACTGATTTATAATTTTACAAGCTTGTAATGCTGGGGTATTGCGTTTTGAACAAGTGTCGAATACAGAACGAATAATAGCATAGTTATTAATCCCAAGTTCTGATTTAAACATTGTAGATACTTTCTGTTTTACCTTTACATTTCTGATAGCTCGTTCTGAACTATTATTGTCTGTAGGGACATGTTCATTGTATAGGAATTCAAAAATATGGTTTCTACCCCCGCTCCCGCACGATTACATCGTGTGGTGAAACTACTACTTTGTGGATATGAAAAACTAGCCCCATCAAATTCTCTTCCATAGCCCCTAGCCCCGCTCCCGCACGATTGCATCGTGTGGTATTTATTTAACAACAAAAACATTAT
>CBDUWQ010000076.1:0-16207 GCA_965370965.1 uncultured Bacteroidales bacterium | reverse complement strand
TTCCGATGCCTTACAGCTACATCAAACTAAACGCATGAATTATTCAGGCTATAAACAAGTCTGTCTTTTTTGTTCAATTTACGTGACCAATAACCAGACAATTCATGTTTTAATTCCTTTGGAGAACCAACTCCGGAGTATGGATGTTCAGCCAGTTCTTTAAAAATACTCTCAATACGTTTTTTGATAGTAATATTACCCGATTTTTTGTGCTGTTTTAGTTGTTTTTGAGCCGTTGCAGAAATCTCTATTATATACTTTCCCATATATTATTTGGATTCTTGATTCTTACACTCTTACCTTCTGCATACTCTTTTTCAGCCTCTGCTACCATTTGTATTAACTCTTTATCACGCGAAAGCCTATCGGTTTCAGAAATAGAAGTTAAAATATATGCTTTAGTCTTGCCGCGCTGTACAATAACTTGTTCGTCTGAATCAACTAAATCAAAATACTTTTTCTGATTATCTCTAAACTCTCTACTACTAATAACTAACATAATTTTATTATTTAATGTACCACAATGGTACAAATATACAGTAATTAGTTGAAAAAAAGAAAATATTACACCAACCCCCTATACAACTCAATATAGCTATTTGCCTGTTTTTCTAAGCTAAAGCGTGCTCTTGCATCGGTTACTATGCTTTCCATATTATTATTGTTTGCTTACAGCCTTTTTAATTGTTTTAGCCAAACTACTTGCATTTATATCATCACATAAAAAGCCATTAAAACCGGGTTTTACCATATCGGGTATGCCGCCAATATTAAAACCTTGTTATAAGTACTGCAAAACCGAACTTTGACACTATATTTTGCTGATAATTAAATGACAAAAATGAAAATCAATTAACGATTCTTTTATATAAACTTTCTACAGTATTTTTAATATCATTATTAGAATAAAACTGTTGCCTAGTCTTGAGTAGTTTTAAGTTTTTGCTTATATATGAGTTGTCATATATTATTTTTTCTACTTTATCAGCTATATCAATAGAATTGTTTGGATCAAATACAAAATCGTTATCTCCTATTGTTGCTGGTAGAGATGTTACGTTTGAACAAACAACTGGAACACCAAGAAAAATACTTTCATAAAGAGGAAAGCTACCTGCTTCATATAATGTTGGAATTACTACAGCTTTTGCTTCTTTATATAAAGTATATAATTCTTTATCTGAAACTATACCTTTAAATTCAATTTGATTCTGCAACCCTAATACTTCACATTGATTCTGTAACTTTTCATAGAAATCAGTTTTTTCTCCTGTACAAATTAAATTAACCAACTTACCTTTTTTATTTTTTAATAGAAACAAAGCTTCTAACAACTTGCTATGATTTTTATGTTCCCATGTAGCTGCAGGATATAAAATATATGACTTCTTGGATGGTGAATATGAATTTGTTTTTAAATCCAGCAACCTATTAAACCATAAATTATCCATATTCAACAAAATTACATTTACTTTACTATCAAAAATCCCAAAACAATTAATAAGATCTTTTTTAATATGCTCATAACTAACTATAATAGCAGTAGAATTATTAATTGAATTATGATTATTAATTGCTCTTACCATTCTTTGTTCTGAAGAAAAGAATTGGGGGTAATGAAGTTCTTGTACATCATGGGGTGTAACTATTGAAGGAACTTCTAAATTAATAGGAATGGATTGATGAGGACTATGAACAATGTCAATGTTATACTTTCTAATAACTGAATAAATTTCAGAACGAACATTCAGACTATAATTTACACCAATTTTTTCTATTATATTATTTATTGCTCTATTAACCCCTCTCCTTAACTTGGAGTAAAAAGGTTCAACAGCATCACTACCGGAAATTAGATAGATATTATTAAACTTCTTACTTAATTCAAAATAATCATCTTGAGGATTATCTGTAAGAATATAATAATTAATATCATTTTCAACGCTACCTAAAACTGATATTAAATTCAATGCGTATTGATATATACCTCAATAAGATTTAGTAATGCCTAGTATATAAAATAAAATATTCATCTGGGAGAAGTATAAAATAAAACCTTTATTAATATGCTTATATGTTGAACTTTCTCATAATATAATTTTTTGGGGCATTATCTTTAACAATCATGAAATCAAGTTTTTTATATAAATTTATTGCCGCTGTATTATCACAATCAACAGCCAAATATATACTACTAACATCTCTTTCCTTTGCTTTGTAAAATAAATGATTCATCATTTTCAAACCAAAACCTTTTTTTTGGAACATATTTATTATTGCAATTCCCAACCAAACTTTATCATCTTCTAAATCTAAATGCCCATATGCAAATGGAGTTATACCTTCAACAAATAAACATGAGTATAGATGTTGGGATACAATATCTAATGGTCTTGAATCAAAATACCTGAATTTTTTTGAGGATAAGTTTGATACAAAGACCTCTAAAAATGAAATGTCTTCTTGTAAGTTAACAATTTTCATCTTACCTCTAAAAATGAAGTTATTTTAGACACAATATAATTAACATCTTTTTCTGTTAATTCCGGATAACTTGGCAGATTTAACCCTCTCCAACCTAAATCTTCTGCAACAGAATGCTTCTCATAAGTTTTTGAATACATTGGCATTGTATGAATAGGATAAAACAATGGTCTTGTTTCAATACCTTGTTTTGACAAATGTTCTCTCAATTTATCCCTTTCTAGTGTATTCATAGTTAGAATGGAACACATCCAATATGAGTGAAAAACATCCCCAATAGCATTATGAAAAACTACTTCTGTTTTTTTTAATCCCTCTTTATACCAATTTGCAATTTTTTGTTTTTTTTCAATAATAAATTGAATCTTTTCAAGTTGTGCTAAACCTATTGCTGCACATATATTTGTCATTCTGTAATTATAACCCACAACATCATGCCAATATTCTCTATGCTTTGCTAATCCCTGTCCTTTTAAATGCAGAACTCTATCAAATAATGTCTCATCATCAGTTACAACCATACCACCCTCACCTGTTGTAATAGTTTTATTGCCATAAAAACTAAATGTACTAATATCACCAAATCCACCAACCATTCTATTCTTATATTTTGAGCCAATTGCTTCAGCAGCATCTTCAATTAAAAATAAACCATTTTTTTTGCAAATATCAACAATTGAATCCATTTCGCAGGGGTGGCCATACAAGTGAACTGCAATTACTGCTTTTGTTTTATCTGTAATTTTTTTATTAATCTCATTAGGATTCATTTGCCATGTTTCCTTTAACGAATCAACAAAGACTGGTTTTGCTCCTGTATATGTTATAGCATTAACAGATGCTATGTATGTTAATGTAGGTACAATTACTTCATCACCTTTACCAATACCAAGAGCCAATAATGCAATATGTAGTGCTACTGTTCCATTGCTTACTCCTACTGCATGATTAACCCCAATATATTTTGCAAACTCTGCTTCAAATTTGTTTACAAATTTTCCTTTTGATGATATCCAAGTTGTATCAAGACACTCGTTAACATACTTTTTTTCGTTGCCTGATAACATTGGTTTATATACTGGATATTTTATTTTCATAATTTTTCAATATTATTGGTTCGAGTATTGAAAACCGGAAGATTCTTAATTTCATTTAATCTGTCACAGCCTCTTAAAAAAGTTAACTTGCCTTTCTTATTCCTAGATTCTCTGAATTTTGATAATGTATAACCGTCTTTTATTTCAATAGGCTTTATAATAATATTTAACTTTTCATTAAGAATAAAATATGCATTATTACCAGCAGTGTTTGTGCCAATAAATGAATATCCTTTTTTGTCTGCCAAATCGCATAATGCTAACAATGATGAACCTGCATACAAATTACTATAGTGAGCCTTGTTTCTTTGGAAATTAGGCTCATACGGTATGGTAATGGCTCTTTCAATTCCAAAAACACTATTATATTCAATTATAGCAATATCAGGCTTAATTATATCCAATTTTTCCCATACCCAATAATCATTACCATCAATATCAATATGCAATAAACCAATTTCTCCAACAAATCCGGCATTCTCAATGCGTTGATTTATGTTTTCTCTTGTAATAAATGCTTGCTCCGCAATTAAATCATATTTCCAATATAAATTATCATTTATTATAAAATCAATGTTTTTATTAGATCCATCAAAGATAAGTCCAGTCCAATTATTGTTCATTAATAAAAACCTTGTGTTTGATTCCAGGTAGTTTTCAACTCCAAATTCAATAAATGTTTTTTTACTAATATCAACTTTACTAATAAGATATTGAATAATTCCATCATCACCCCATTGAGAAAATATTTTAAATTCAGCTTCTTGGATGTTCTTGTATTTGTTTTTAGCAATTTCTTTTGACAACAACTGTCCAATAAGAAACTGTGTATCACTATTGCTCATGACATAAAAATGTTTTCAATTTGCCAAAAATTAATCTTAACAAGCTGTTTTTAGGAACTAAATTAATCCTTCTAATAATATTCTTTTTAACTTTGATTGGAATTTTATTATAATCTTTTATCATTTTGTTTTCAACAATCCCCAAAAAACCATCTTCACTACAATGTATTCCCGAACTATCAAATCCAATATTTTGCACTAATGATACATTTGGAAAAAGGAAAAGTCCATTTTGTAAAAAAAAAGAGGTGTAAAATTGTATATCCCAAGTATCAATAGATGAATTTGCATGAGTTTTAAGCATTTCATAAAATCTATACCCATTAAAATCCATAGTTTTCTGCAATTTTCTTTTATCAATAATATTTAAAAGTTCTTGTGCGTTAAAGCTAATCTGATTCCATTTATCTAACCATGTAGCCCAACCCCATGATGAGCCTATTGGTAAAAAATAAGTGGTTTCATTTATTTTTTTATTTGGGTAACAATATCCTGAAATTCCAAAAACCTGCTGTTCATCTTTATAATAGTCTAAGTTTTTGTTCATAAACTCTAAAAACCTGGGACTTGTAACAATATCGTCTTCTAATATTATTGCTTTCCCATATTTATCAAGAATTGTTGATATTCCATTTATTATAGAATTAGCAAGCCCTTTATTATCTTTAGCTTCAATAATATTAACAATTTTACACCATTTTTTGCTTGTAATAACATTTCTAACATCATTAATTTTTTTTGTTTCTTCTTTATTAGCACCTTTTTTTATTCCGTCTGAAAAAATATATAATTCTGATTGGTTGGCTAATTTGTTATTAAATAGTGCGTTTAATGTTTTTTTGGTATGTTCAGGTCTGTTATAAACAAACAATACAATTGGAGCAAGCATATTTTTATGATTTTTAACAAAATTAAGAAAAACATTAGCTTTTTAGTTAATTATTATATAACTTTTGTTGAATTACCATAAAGCTTTGACTAAGAATGTATGTAACCTTTCAGTAAATATTATATTTGTATTATGATAATTGTTAAGAAATATAGTATTAGCCTTTTAATAGCTTTAATAGCTTTTTCAAGCTTTTCTTTTTCTCAAAATTTAACAGCAATAAGTCCAAAAGACTCTGTTGTAATAAATGATACTGTTATTACTTTTACGTGGAACAAGTATAACACAACAACAACTTATTCATTGATTATATCTGAAAAAGAAGATTTCTCTGATAATATCATATTTACTAACATATCAAACACAAACAAAACAGTATCTAATCTTTGCTATAATAAACATTACTATTGGAAAATTAAGGTAGAGGAGGATGAAACATATTCTGCAATTTATAGTTTTAATACTTTTAAACCAACCGTTGACGATGGATTAGCTTTATGGTTAGATGCAAATGACAGCATTCAAATTGACAACGACAATACCATATTAAATTGGTTTGATAAAAGTGGGAATCAAAAAAATACATCTCAGTCTGATATTTCAAAACGACCCGTTTATATTGAAAATAGTTTATATAGTTACCCTTGTGTCTCTTTTGACGGAGTAAATGATTTTCTTCTTTTAGATACAATTGTAAAAAGTGGTAATTGGCGAATTAATATGGTGTTTAAATCGGCATCATTAAACAAAACCCTCTATTATATTGTAGGGCTAAATTCTGGCAACACTAATAGAGCATCAATTGCAACCGGAGGAACATATGTTAGTAATAAATTTTCTTATTATGATGGGTCTGGCATGAAATCGGGAGCAGTTATTACCGAAAACTCCATAAACTTAGCCTCCGTTTCATCTATTGATAATACAACTTCTATATTTTTAAACAATAACATATCAAGTTTTTCTCAAAACACACTGCCAATTAACCAATTAAATATAGGACGAAGAGCTGATAATTCTTGGTATTTCAATGGGCAATTGGCTGAGATTATGATATATAATTCAGTTGGTAATGATTCAATAGAGCTATTAACAAAAAAGTATTTTCAGAATAAATATACTCCTCCTGTTAATATTGAAGCAGATATTAAAATTCCTTATGGTTTTGCCGATACAACAATTACTGCATATAAAAATTGGTTTACATCATACAAATGGTCAAGTTCATTAGGTTCAATTGCCAGTACAGATTCTGTAATCGCAGTTTCACAAGCAGGAACATATACTGTTACGGTAACCGATGTGTTTGGGTTCACAAGTACAGATTCTTTAGAAGTTATTTACCCTGAAATTAATTACCCTACATCAGGAACTGATACATTAATTTGTTTGAATGATACTTTATGGTGGAATACGGGATTGTCATCAGGTTATGCACACCAATGGTCGCCTGTACAGGTTAGTACAACTATTTACCCTATTACAACTGCCGGTAAATATGCTGTTAAAATTACGGACTCTGAAGGCAACTCTATTCTTTCTGATACTATTACGGTATCAATAGACAGTTTTGCTGTTAAAAATAGCTTAGGTGCAGATAGAGATGTTTGTAAATATGAATCGGTTACACTAATAGAACAGGGTGAAAATATACAAAGCTGGTTATGGAGCACAGGCAGTGATGAAAGCTTTATAAATATTGAGACTGCTGGCACATATTCTGTTACCATTACAAACACCCATGGATGCCAAGGGGTGGATACTGCCACTTATAGTATTTCAGGAGTAGCTCCAAACGTACTTTTTACTGCCGACACCTTCTGCTTTGGCGATAGCACAACGTTTATTAACCTTTCAACCATTGAAAACGGTTATGCAATTGACTCTTTTTTATGGGAATTTGGAGATGATAGTATATCAATTATAGAATCGCCAAAACATGTTTACCAAACTATTGATACTTTTACAGTAACCCTTACCGCTTATGCTGCTGGCGGTTGTTCAAGTTTTTATAATGACAGTATTGTAATAAAAAACATTCCCACAGCAGGATTTAACATAAAATATGGAACAACACAATGTACAGGTACAGAGGTTACCTTTACCGACACATCTAAATCAGATATTACAATAACAGATTATAATTGGCTGTTTGGCACCGGCGATGCCTCAACAGAGCAAAACCCTGTTTTTACTTATAATGAGAGTGGTAGTTTTACCATACAGCAAAAAGTAACAGCCACAAATGGTTGCCCCGATAGTACTACACAACTATTATCAATATCTGATGAACTGCCATTGCCCAAACCTTTTACACAAATAAGCCCCAACAACAATAGTTATACAAGCAGTCAATCAAGCATCCGTTTTCAATGGCAGCCAAGCGAAAATGCCATAAACTATGTTTTTGAAATAGCAAAAGATACCTTGCTTTCTGAAAATTATACAACAATAAATACCGATAGCCTGTTTATTGATTACACCCTGCCCGATACGGGAGTTTGGTACTGGCAGGTTTCAGCTCTTAACCTTTGCGGGAACACTTTTACGACAACAAGATTTTTAATATATAAAATTAACCCGTCATTATCACAAAACCTTCAACTTTGGTTAAGTGCCGACCAAGGTGTTACTTTTACTGATACAACAATAAACCTTTGGGAGGATAGAAGTGGACATATTCGAAATGCTTATCAAAATGAACTGTCTTATAGTCCAATATTAGTAGAAAGCGGATTAAATAATTACCCTGCTATTCGATTTGATGGTATTGATGATTACATGTTTATGGATTCTTTATTAACAGTAGGCTCAATTTTTATTATCTCCAAATGGAATGACAAAATAAATACTTTCCCTGATTATAATGGACTTATAACAGGAAAAGAAAGCACTACATCTGCAATTATTTTTTCAGCAAATGGTGGTACATCGGAGTTTTACTCAGCAGGAGCTTTAGGCAACAATATCACAATAAATAATAACCAAACACTTAATTACAGCCCGTTTAACCAATATAAATTAATGTATGGGTACTGCGATGAGCCAACCCAATTTCCAAATTTAGTATTAGGACGTAGCAGAAGTGCTATTTCTGGTAGAAACTGGAAAGGCGATATTGTCGAAGTCCTAATTTACGACACAATACTACCACAACAAGAAAGAGAAGATATTGAACAATACCTACGCTACAAATACTCACCGCCAATAAACCTAACCCAAAACATAAACATAACATACGGCTTTGCCGATACTACAATATCAGCTTATAAACCTTGGTTTACATCTTATAAATGGACTTATAACGAAGATTCTATTTCTGCTGATTCTGTTATAACAGTTAACCAAGCAGGTACTTATAAAGTAACTGTTACTGATGTGTTTGGCTTTACAAGTACCGATTCTATTGAAGTTATTTACCCTGAAATTAATTATCCCATATTAGGAACTGATACTACACTATGCTTATTTGATACCCTTATTTGGAATGCCGGGCTTGATAACACTTACTCTTATATATGGCAAGGAAGTAATTTAAACACCTCAATTATTGATATAACCACCAATGGTAAATACTCAGTAAAAGTAATAGACGATAAAGGAAACTATCGTTTATCTGACACTATAACTGTTGCCATCGACAGTTTCCCAACACAAAATAGTTTGGGTGCAGACAGAGATGTATGTAAATATGAGTCTGTGACTCTAATTAGTCAGGGATCTAATATTCAAAGTTATCTATGGAATACAGGAGCAACAGAAAGTTTTATAACCATAGAAGCTGCCGGCGAGTATTGGATAGAAGTAACCAACAGTAGAGGATGCATAGGAAAAGACACCGCTAATTACGGAATTTCAGGCGTAGCCCCAACAGTATTTTTTAAGGCTGATACAGTTTGCTTTGGTGATAGTACAACATTTACAAACCTTACAACAGTACCTGCCTCTGATTTTATATCAAACTACACCTGGGATTTTGGTAACGACAGTACCTCTGCAGTTGAAAACCCTAAACATCTGTATCAACAGCCTGACACATTTGTTGTAACCTTAACAGCAGTTGCAAATAGCGGTTGCAGCAACTTCTATTCCGACTCAGTAGTAGTAAACTACCAACCACAAGCAGGATTTACTATACAATATGGCAATGTACAATGCACAGAAACAGAAGTTAACTTTACAGATACATCTGTTTCAACCATACCTATTATTGAGTATAATTGGTTGTTTGGAAATGGAGATAACTCTTCAATCCAAAACCCAACTTATACTTACTCGGCAAGTGGCAATTACAATGTACAACAAAAAGTTACTGCTCAAAACGGTTGTGCTGCCAGTACAACACAGCAAGTTACTATTTCTAACGAACTGCCTATACCTGAACCATTTTCACTACTATTACCAAACAACAATGCTTATGTAAGCTCTTCTCTGCCTATTAGGTTTGAATGGGCATCAAGTATAAACAGCATCAGCTACAACTTTGAAATTGCCAAAAACAATCAATTTACAGAATACTATTATACAGAAACAACCGACAGCTTATTTACTGACTATATACTGCCCGATACAGGAACATGGTATTGGAAAGTAACAGCTTATAACCTTTGTAATAATTACACTGTAACCGATGATTATAAGCTTATAAAAACAGATCCTTCACAATCTACACGCCTACAACTTTGGCTAAGTGCCGATGAAGGGGTTACACTAACCGATACTGTGGTTACAGGTTGGAATGATTTGAGCGGTAATTTACTAAACACATATCAAAACACTACTAAAAATAGTCCAATTATTATAGAAAGTGAACTTAACAAACATAAAGCTATGCGTTTTGATGGAGTGGATGATTATCTGCTTATGGATTCTTCTTTAATGTTAGGTTCAATTTTTATTATTTCAAAATGGAATGAACAAACAAATACTTTCCCGGATTATAATGGACTTATAACAGGAAAAGAAAGCACTACATCTGCAATTATTTTTTCAGCAAATGGTGGTACATCGGAGTTTTACTCAGCAGGAGCTTTAGGCAACAATATCACAATAAATAATAACCAAACACTTAATTACAGCCCGTTTAACCAATATAAATTAATGTATGGGTACTGCGATGAGCCAACCCAATTTCCAAATTTAGTATTAGGACGTAGCAGAAGTGCTATTTCTGGTAGAAACTGGAAAGGCGATATTGTCGAAGTCCTAATTTACGACACAATACTACCACAACAAGAAAGAGAAGATATTGAACAATACCTACGCTACAAATACTCACCACCAATAAACCTAACCCAAAACATAAACATAACCTATGGCTTTGCCGATACCACAATAATAGCTTATAAACCTTGGTTTACATCTTATAATTGGATTAATAACGGCGATACCATCTCAACAGACTCAGCAATAACTGTTAATAAAGCGAATACTTATACGGTTACCGTAACCGATGTATTTGGCTACCAAAGCACCGATTCAATAAAAGTAAACTACCCACAACCAAACCAAATAAATGATACTACAATTTGCAGGTTTGATACTGTAACTTGGAACCCGCAAATAACAGGTAATTACAGTTACCAATGGATAAGCTCAACAGGCTCACATACCAATGCCCCACAATTAGATATTACCGAACCCGGTAACTATTGGGTAATTATTAGCGATAACAAAGGCAACCCATGGTATTCCGATACTATTACTGTTGTGGTAAATGAATTTCCGGCAATGGTTTCGCTTGGCAACGACACTACTTTATGCCAAGGCAACCGCATATATTTACTAAACGGATATGAGCTGGCAGTAAGCTACCTGTGGAGTACAGGCGATACCACCGATCATTTTATTTTAGAAAATGAGGGAACATACTCAGTAACAGCAACCAACAGCACAGGGTGTATTGGTATAGATACTGCTGTTTTTGCCATTAACGGCATTGCACCAACGCCAAACTTTTCGTTTACCAACTGGTGCCATGGCGATAATACACTATTTTCCGATGAGTCAACATCGCCCGATGGCAGCAATATAATTGGCTGGAGCTGGAATTTTGGTGATGGCAACTCTAACAATGCACAAAATGCCGAGCACCGTTTTGCACAATCTGGCATTTACAATGTTTCGCTTATAGTTAGCACCAATAATAACTGCTCAAACAGCATCCGTAAAAATGTGCAAATTTACAATAGACCTACGGCACAGTTTGGACCAAATGTTACCTGCTCAAATGCAGCTACCGAAATGGTTGAGACAAGTACTGCTACTGATGGTAATATAGACAGTTGGCTATGGACATTCCCCAATGGTACAAGTTCTGATGTTCAAAATTCTGAATTTACTTTTACCGAGGCGGGCAGTATTGAAGTACAGCTTATTGTACAAACCAATTTAGGGTGTTTAGATACCGCTTTACAAAATATTGAGGTTAAACCCGGTCCAATTGTCGATTTTACCTTTAGTGCGGGCTGCAATGGCTATCCTGTTTATTTTACCGATGCATCGGAAAGCTTTTTAAACAGCGGGCTTGGCTACCTATGGACTTTTGAAAATGATAACCATAGCACCCAAAACAATCCCGATTACACATTTTCCGACACAGGCAGTTACAACATATTGCTCGAAGTTAACCAGCAAATTAACAACTGTTCCAATTTTATTGAAAAAACGGTAGTAATACAACAAAACCCCGTTGCCAATTTTAATAACAATGTTTTTTGCGAAAACAGTATGGGTAAACTTACCGATATAAGTACACCGGCAGTTAGCCCAATAAATAAATGGGAATGGGTAATTGACTCATTGGGCGTTTTTTATGGCAAATCAATTGAATTAACATTTGAGTATAAAGGAGCATACAAAACAGAGTTAAAAATAACCGATACTCATGGCTGTTATGATATAAAAACAGATACTGCGAAGGTTTACCCCCTACCTAACACACATTTTTTAACCAATGTTAATAAAGGGCCTATTCCACTTATGGTTGAGTTTGATAACCAAACCACAGGGGCATCGGTTTACAATTGGAATTTTGGCGATGGCAATACCACAACCGATATTAGCCCAACACATGTTTACACAGATAGTGGGACTTTTGAGGTTAAATTGCTTGGTATAAGCCAAATGGGGTGCAGTAAATCATATTATAGTTTTATAAATACCATTGTGCCCATGATAGATATTGCAGTAATTGAGGTTACAACCGAAACTAATAATGGATTTATGCAGGTTGCTGCCATATTGCAAAACCGTGGCACCATCGACCTTGAAAATGTTGAGATATTTTATAAGGCAAGTTACGGACAAACCATAAAAGAGGTGTTGCCCGAAACGCTGCACTCGGGACAAACTTTGTTACATGAATTTGCCACACAAATGCAGCTAAAAAACAATATTGAGTTAACGCATATTTGTGTTACGGCATTGCCCTCGGGTTATACCGATGAAATACCCAATGATAATGAAAAATGTATAGCTTTTGAAAGCGCTTTTAAACCAATGTTGCCGTATCCTAACCCTGCAAATAATGAGCTGATAATTGAATATATAATCCCGTTTGATGCCGAGGTAAAAATAAACCTGTTTAACCAATACGGTAAGCTAACACACAAACTTTTTAAAGGGCAATCAACAGCCGGCTTTAACCGTCATGTGTTTGATATACGCACCCTAAGCAAAGGAGTTTATATTTATAGAATTGAGTATGAAGGCACAATGCAATCATACCAGTTGATAGTTAATTAAAAAAAATACATGTTGGTTACAAATAAATTATTACATTGCCCAAAAAAATTAGGGCATTTTGAAAATAAGTTATATTGTTTTTCTTTTTACAGTTATTTACCTTGCACCGGTACATAACTATGCTTTCCCAAAAACAACCAAGGTTGATAGTATTAACAACCTGTTAAATGGTAATTATGTTTTTGATGATAATTATGACTACCCCATCCTAAAAAGCTATACGTTTAAAAACGATTCGCCTTTAACAAAACAAATTAACCTGTTGATTAATGAGGCACAAAAAGCCCATAATACCATAAAGGAGTTTAAAGGGTATTTTGTACTGGGACAGTTCTACTTACATAAACACAACTACCCACAAGCTAATTTGTTTTTTTTAAAAGCCCAAAAAAAGGCAAAAAACAAAAAAGAGTTTGTTGCTGTTACCCAAAAACTTGCCGATACCAAAATAGGCAACAATAAATATTTAGAGGCTTTAGAATATTACAGACAAATAAAAGATCGCATCATTAATCAGGGAAATGCCAAGTTAATTGCATCTATTTATTTAAAAGAGGGCTTTTGTTATACTCAAATTAATAATTTTGAAATTGCAGACGAATACTTAACTACAGCCTTTGCAATTATTGAGAGCGAGTCATTAAAAGAGCTATATGGCGAATACTTTATGTATAAAGGGTTGTTTTTTTACCATCAGTTTAACTATCTAAATGCACTGGCCAACTTTTATAAGGGTCTCAATTTTTATAACCAAGATACTATTATTGAAAACTACGCTACCATAATTAATTACATCGGTAAAATTTATTTTTATCAAGAAAACTATAACAGGGCTTTAACTTATTTTAATGAAGTACAATTGCTTTATAAAAGGGAATCAAACATTAAAGAAATGGGTATGGCACATTTTGAGAGTGCCGGCACAAACATAAAGCTAAACAAATTTGATACTGCACATTATCATTTATGCAAAGCAAAAGAGTATTTTAATACTATTAATTATAACAATGGTTTAATTTCAGTCAATTTAGAATTATCCAATTTGTATAACCTTACGGAAAAACCCGATTCTACAATAGTATATATAAAAAAAGCAACACCATTTTTATCAGAAAATAATATAGGAATATTTGGTTTTGAATATTATAAGCAATATGCACTTTACTATACAAATATTAATAGTATTGATAGTGCAATATATTTTGCTTTTAAGGCAAAAAAGGCATGTGCAAAAAATGCTGATATATATACAAAAATTGAATGCAGGTTATTGCATGCAAAAATAATGAGCAGAGCGGGTAAATATAAAACTGCATTTATTGACCAACGCCAAGCATCATATTTAAAAGATTCGGTAAATAAATTTATCAATTCATACAAAATAAAAATTTTACAATCAGAATTGGAATCAAATCGCAAACAGGTAGTTATTAATACATTAACAAGCGAACGCAAAATTCAAAATCAAACAATAATTAGCAATAAAACTCAACTTGAAAAACAGAGAGTACTAATTTTAAGAGGCATAATAGGTACATTATTACTATTGGGCTTTACTTTTTTATTAGCAATATTTTTGCGCCAAAAACGTAAAGACAACAAAATACTTTTTATTAAAAACAGCCGTATTGCACAGCAAAAAGAAGAAATTGAACTACAAAAGCAGCATTTGCTTGATGTTAACGAAGAGCTTGAAAAACTATCGATAATTGCACGCGAAACCGATAATGGCATTAAAATTATGAATGAGGTAGGACGTGTTACATGGGTAAATGAAGGCTATACAAAAATGCACGGTTATACCTTAGAAGATTTGGGTGCAATCGAAAATATTGACCTATTAGGAGAGCAAGCTAATATAAACATTCAACAATTGGTAAATGTTTGGTATGGCGATAAGCAGCCTATATCTTTTGAATCGTTAAATAAAACCAAAGATGGGAAAGAGATATGGATTCAAACCACATTAAATCCAATTTTGAATGAAGGCGGGCAAATTGAAAAAATGATTTCTATCGATTCTGACATAAGCTTAATAAAAAAGGCCGAAAAAGAAATTCTAACTAAAAACAGAGATATAACCTCAAGCATATCATACGCTAAACGTATTCAAGAGGCAATGATGACACCTCATTCAAACCTTACTAAGCATTTTAAAAACAGCTTTTGCTTTTATAAACCAAAAGCAATAGTAAGTGGCGATTTTTATTGGGTAACACAACTCAACAATAAAATGATAGTGGTATGTGCCGATTCAACCGGGCATGGTGTACCAGGGGCTTTTATGAGTATGATTGGCATATCGTTTCTTAATAAAATTATAATAGAGAAAGGTTTTATATCACCCGATGTAATTTTAAACCGCATGCGAATGAATATTATAAACCATTTACATCAAGATGGTAGTGAAACTGCTGCAGGCGACGGAATGGACATGTCGATAATTACCATTGACATATCAACAAATAATTTGGAATATGCAGGTGCCATGAGTCCGTTTTTTATTGTTCGAAACAACGATATTATTGAACTAAAACCCGACCGCATGCCTGTTGGCTATTTTGATAATGAAAAACGCTCGTTTTCATTAAAAAAACTTAGTTTAGAATTAAATGATCAAATTTATCTTTTTACCGATGGGTATCATGACCAGTTTGGCGGAAAAACAGGATCAAAAATGAAAAGCCTCCGGTTTAAAAATATTCTTGTAAAAGCATCGACAAAGCCTGCTAATGAACAGAAAATATTTATTGAAAATGAATTTGATAAATGGAAGGGCAATTTACCGCAAATTGATGATGTTTTAATTATGGGCATAAAAATTAATTAAATCAGTATGACTATTATTTCAGGAGCATAGTGAACTGAAATGATTAGTCGAAATGATTCCGAGCGAAGTCAAAGAATCTTATGGATTATCGCGATTTTTCCTTTACCATTTAGGTAAAGGTATTATTCGTAACATTACTTTTATTAGTGCACCTGTCTAACTGAGCAACAAAATAGATTAAGTATGCAGAATTAAGGTAAATTTTTATTAAAATTCCTTACAACATATTCAAATATGTATATATTTGCGACTTAAACAAAATGTTACAAATCAGTATTGAAATTAATGAGAATTAAAAATTAAGGCAATGTTGGCA
>CBDUWQ010000075.1:0-16382 GCA_965370965.1 uncultured Bacteroidales bacterium | reverse complement strand
TTTCCGATGCCTTACAGCTACATCAAACTAAACGCATGAATTATTCAGGCTAAAACCTTATCTAACTTAAGATTTATAAAACTTAGCTTTTCATTCTTTCTATACACATATGCAACCCCAAACTGTTCGGCCATAACCCTTTTTTCATCAGTAGGTAAATTTGAGTAATGCCCCTCTATCTCATTCCATAACTTAACTATAATATCATCAGCCTTTAGCCGCAATTGTGCTATTTTCTTTAATGCTTTATTATGTGTTTCCTGTAAATATTTTTGACTTTTATGAGCCCTCAAATAATCTTCGTAATGTACTTTAACTCGTGCAATTGTTGGGTTGGTAATTGGCGACAGCCCCTTTAAAAGGCGCAATTGCTCACCCTTAATTAATTGCTCACCCCATTCAATTACATCAGCTTCGGTATTTAACTGTGGAAGTTTTTTTTCAGATGCATCAAAACCAAATATGTTACGTGTTTCAATCTTAACCTCTCCCCGTATTATGGCAAAATTTAAAACCTGTATAAAATGCGAAATATATAAGCGTGCCTTTTTTAAACACTCTTGATGTATTTTGTTTTTTTCGGTCTGTCTGTCAAGAGCCTCTTTTTGATATTCTATAGCATGTTTAAACTCAGGATAAAAAAATTTCATCTCCTGATGTGTTGAAACACTATACGATAATTTAAACGGAGGTACTCCTTCACTTCTCTGTAAGGCTTTATGCATTGCTTTTAGCCTTGAGTTGTCGGTATTAGGTAATCGTCGGTAAGGCATACAAAAAGTTATTAACAAATGTTGATAAAGTACGAATATACTATAAACATTATAAAAATACAAACTCTTCGCAATACAAAATCAATTGTACCTTAAAATGTTAACACTTTTTTAACCTAAATTATGCATAAGTTATATTCCTCGCAGTAACGGGACAAGCTGTGTCATTCGTGGATAAAAACAATCCACTTGCAAATTTATGGATAATAATAAAAAGGCAGCTTATTGACAAATATCATAATAATACTCAATATATTTTATATTAAATAAACCTGTTATAAAGACAATAAATGCAATAAAATGCAATAAGGGTGCAGTATTTTTCATAGAAATAATTAGATTTGCTTTTACTAAAATTTTATAAATTAACATAAACTTCAATGCACTATGATTAGTTTCCTTAGTTCATCCATTGGGAAAAAACTCTTTATGAGTTTAACAGGATTTTTCCTAATGTCATTTTTACTTGTTCACCTTGGCATTAACTTACTCTTAATATTTGACGATACAGGAGAGCTATTTAACCAAGGGGCAAATTTTATGGTAACCAACCCTATAATTAAGGTGGTTGAACCGGTACTTGCCTTAGGGTTTTTATTGCATATGATATATGCCAGTTACTTAACAATTTTAAACATGATGGCTCGTCCGGTAAGTTACAAAAAAATAAACCAAAAAAATGCCAGCACATGGGCTTCGCGCAATATGTATATTTTAGGTGCTTTAATTTTAACCTTTTTGGTTTTGCACATCATTAATTTTTACTGGAAACTAAAAGTTGAACATAGTGTAGCCACAGTTATGGTTAATGGTGTTGAAATGCATGACACATATACGTTAGTTACCGGATTATTTAAAACCAGTTTACTTTATAGCCTTATTTATATAGCCGGCTCAATATTATTGGGCATCCATTTAACTCATGGTTTTTGGTCATCATTCCAAACCATTGGATGGAGCGGAGATAATTGGAGAAAAAGATTAGAAATTGGCGGAACTATTTTTGCCTATATTATTGCAATTGGCTTCTCAACTATCCCTCTATACTTTATTATTAAATTTTCATGATGCTTTTCATACAGGTAAATAAAAATTCAACAACATATTTAAGCATCTCAAATTATTACCGGTATTGCCGGTTTTATTATTAAGTTTTAATCTAAATATTACTAAAATGACCATATTAAATTCAAAAATGCCGGAAGGGTCTTTATCTGAAAAATGGAAAAACCATAAAGCTAAAATTAAGGTTGTTAGCCCTGCCAATAAACGCAAACTCGATATTATTATAGTAGGAACCGGATTAGCCGGAGCCTCTGCCGCATCAAGCCTTGCCGAAATGGGTTATAATGTTACGGTATTCTGTTATCAGGACAGCGCCCGAAGAGCCCACTCAATATCTGCGCAGGGCGGAATAAATGCCTCAAAAAACTACCAAAACGACAACGACAGCGTTTACCGCTTGTTTTACGATACAATTAAAGGTGGCGATTATCGTGCCCGCGAAGGCAATGTTTATCGCCTTGCCGAGGTTTCGGGCAATATTATTGACCAAAGCGTAGCACAGGGCGTACCATTTGGGCGCGAATATGGTGGCACACTGGCAAACCGCTCATTTGGTGGTGTGTTAGTTTCGCGTACTTTTTATGCTCGTGGACAAACAGGGCAGCAACTGTTAATTGGAGCATACGGCGCCCTTAACCGACAAATTGGCAAAGGTACCGTTAAAATATACGAAAGGCACGAGATGCTCGACATTGTAAAAATTGACGGCAAAGCACGCGGAATAATTGCCCGCGACATGATAACTGGTGAAATTAAAAAATTTGGCGCACATGCAGTGGTTATGGCATCGGGCGGGTACGGTAATGTATTCTTTTTATCAACCAATGCAATGGGATGTAATGGTGGTGTAGCTTGGCAAGCATATAAACAAGGCGCTTTAATGAGTAATCCTTGCTACGTGCAAATTCACCCAACTTGTATTCCAGTACACGGCGATCAGCAAAGTAAACTTACTTTAATGTCAGAATCGTTACGTAATGATGGCAGGATTTGGGTACCAATGAAAAAAGAGGATGCCGAAAAAATACAAAAAGGAGAATTAAACCCTAATGATATTACTGAAGAAGACCGTGATTTTTATTTAGAACGCAGGTATCCGTCATACGGAAACCTTGTTCCGCGCGATGTAGCCTCAAGGGCAGCAAAAGAGCGATGCGATGCCGGATATGGCGTTAACAGTACCGGATTGGCAGTTTACCTCGATTTTAAATATGCCATAAAACGCTTAGGTCGAGATGTGATTGAGGCCCGCTATGGCAACCTTTTTCAGATGTATGAGAAAATTACAGATACCGACCCATATAACAATCCAATGATGATTTATCCGGCTATACACTATAGCATGGGTGGAACTTGGGTCGATTACAATTTAATGACAGCGGTACCCGGTTTATACTCAATTGGCGAAGCTAATTTTTCTGACCATGGTGCAAACCGCCTTGGAGCATCGGCACTAATGCAAGGCTTAGCCGATGGCTATTTTGTGCTGCCATACACTATTGGCGACTATTTGGCAGATGAAATACAAACCCCAAAAATTGACACCAATGCCCCCGAATTTGAGCAATCGGTAAAAGATGTACAAGACAGGCTTAACAAGCTAATGTCGGTTAATGGGACAAAACCTGTTGACTATTTCCATAAAAAGTTGGGTATAGTAATGTGGGAAAACGTTGGCATGAGCCGTAACGAGAAAGGGCTTAAAAAGGCAATTAAAACAATTGCCGAAATTAAAAAAGAGTTTTGGAAAGATGTTAGGGTTACAGGCGAGCAGGGCGAAGTAAATCAGGAATTGGAAAAAGCCGGACGTGTGGCCGATTTTATTGAACTTGCCGACTTAATGGCTCGCGATGCATTAAACAGAGACGAATCGTGTGGCGGACACTTTCGCGAAGAATCGGTTACCGATGACGGCGAAGCCAAACGCAACGATAAAACCGGAACATATGTATCGGCATGGGAATTTAAAGGCAACGATAAAGAGCCTGTTATGCACAAAGAAGAACTAAAATTTGAATTTGTTGAATTAACACAACGAAGTTATAAATAGTAATGAGACTGTGAGTAATGAGATTTTTAATAGTGAAAATATTTTTTTCAACTACTGTGTATTAATTTAATGTGTTTTGTTATAGTGTTAAATATAAGATAGATATTATGCTTATTTACGCTTAGGTATTTCACTACTCATAATCTAACATACTATTAATCAATTATATCTGTTATCAATATGCACAAATTTAAAGAATTAATTGTTTGGCAAAAAAGCAGAAAATTAGTAAAAGATGTTTATAAGACTACTCATAATTTTCCAAAAGAAGAGCTGTTTGGATTAACTTCTCAAATTAGAAGAAGCGCCGTTTCAATACCTACAAATATAGCTGAGGGTTGTGGCAGAAGTACAAATAAAGATCTTTGTCGTTTTTTAAATATTTCAAATGGTAGTGCTTTTGAACTTGAAACGTTACTGATTTTAGGTGCTGATTTAGAATTTATAAGCGAAAAACAATTTAACATTTTAGACGAAAAGATTCAGGAGATTCAAAAAGTAATCTACAGTTTTAAAAAAAGTAAGACAGATTAATTTGCAATATCTCATTACTCAATACTAAAAATCTAAATACTCATTACTAAATACATAATAAGATGGCTGAAAAAATTTTAAAAGAGATAAAAGTAAAGGTTTGGAGACAAAAAAACGCCAAAAGTAAAGGTAAGTTTGAAACTTATATGGTTAACGATGTTTCAACCGATACGTCATTTTTTGAAATGCTCGATATATTAAATTATAAATTGGTTGAACAGGCTAAAGACCCTATTGTGTTTGACCACGATTGCCGCGAGGGTATATGTGGAATTTGCAGCCTTTTTATTAATGGCCGCGCCCATGGTCCTGATGATGATATTACCACATGCCAATTGCATATGCGCAAATTTAAAGAAGGTGAAACAATTACCATTGAACCATTTCGTTCAAAATCGTTTCCTGTTGTAAAAGACTTGATGGTAAACCGTGGGGCTTTTGAAGAAATTCAAAGGGCAGGCGGATTTGTTTCAGTAAATACAGGTGGTATGCCAGATGGCAATGCAATACCAATTAGCTATGACGATGCCGAAGCGGCAATGGATGCTGCATCGTGTATTGGCTGCGGCGCATGTGTTGCAACATGTAAAAATTCATCGGCAATGTTGTTTGTTGCAGCTAAGGTATCGCATTTAGCACGTTTGCCACAGGGTAAAGTTGAGGCAGCACGCAGGGCAAAAGCAATGGTAGCAAAAATGGACGAACTTGGTTTTGGAAGCTGCTCAAATACCGGAGCTTGCGAAGTGGAATGCCCTAAAGGTGTTTCAATAGCAAATATTGCCACACTAAACCGCGAATATTTAATGGCAAATATAGCCGAATAGTCCACCCCCCGACTTTACCAAGTCAAAGTTTCACTTTGAGTGAAGCCTTGACTTGTCAAACTGAGCAAAACCTTAATTAGTAGTGCGTTCATAAATTAGAGTATATTTTTCTTTATCAAGGCAAAAATTCTTTGAATAGCTATGTTTATTGAAATAATTTTCAATAAAGAAAAAAGAAAATAAAAATAGTTTATATCAGGTGTTTTGCTTTATAATTGGTATAAGCAAGAGGTTTGCTATTTGGGGTGCAACTCAAAGTTGCGTTGCGCCCCAAATAATAAGAAAATTATTAGCCTTAACCGGTTATTGTGAATTATTTTTACTTCCCAAAAGGGATAACCAAACTTAACCATGGTATTGCTACAAAATTATTCATATCGCTTGACACAGGAAATACCAAACTGTAATCTAATGATATTCTATTCCAAACTGTTCTCCCTCCGGCAGAAAGCATTATTACTGAAAAATCATCAGCATGTATATAATAGTTTTCGGTTAATAAATACGAACTTTTACTAATTCTGGTAATACCGGCTAATGTATAAATAGGTTTCTCCATATTACCTTCATTAAAAATACCAAAACCGGTACCAAAAGTAACATTTGTGTTTTTATCGCCATATGTAATTACCCCATAAGGTATAGCAAAAGCCACTTCGTCACCAACAATAACACCTGCCATTGCCCCAACGCCAATGTTAAGTTTATTTTTAATTATAGGTATTGAAACTTTAGGGGTTATCCAAAATGGAGTTGGCATACCTCCAAATAAAAACAGGGGCATTGTTCCTATACCAGCCGAAAAGTAATCGTTAAAACCATAACTTAATTGATTAAACATTACCCAAACATTTTGATAGTACCCTTCGCCTTTTTTTAACCCATATCCGTTAGGAGCCCAAAAATATCGTGCCGATTGCGGGTTTGCAAACCATACCTTGCCATCTTTGTATTGTTCAACTTTTACAGGGGTAATACTTTTTATTAACGCTTTTTGAATATTAATTACTCCAAAATTTTTAGTTGATAGCTCTATTTGGCTATTATTTTCGCTTTTAATAACACCAATAAATTCATAACCATCAGTATTAACAACACGCCATAATGTATCGTTATTTATGGTAATATTTTCACCGTATGTATTTTTTACCTTTTTTTTTGAAGTATTAACGGCGGTTATTGAAGTTATTATTGCCCTTTTTATAACTATTTGGTCGTAGCCAAATGTTTTTATTACTATTTGTTGTGGCGATTCATCAACAATAAAGCCTAAAAAATTATTGCCGTCAACAGTTGACACTTTCCACATTTGTAGAGAATCGGAGCTTTGTTGAGAAAAACCACTAATACTTAGTAGAAGTAAAATAGCAATTGAAAAAATAAATGTTTTCATCTGGTTACTAATTATATGAAACACTGTTAATAAAGTTTTTCTTTTTTAATCGCAGACCTGCCTACCATAAAGGTAGGGGACGCAGAGATTCGCAGAGCTCATTAAATAATCATCCCTCTTGATTGCTGTGCCTACCGTTAAACTTTGGCAGACACGCCTGACCAGTTGAGTCGGGTAGGCAGATGTATCAAATACTTTATCATAACCTGCTCCACTTTTTTGCGGAATTAAGGAAACTACCAGTATATTACAAAACTACAAATATTAATTATCTTTGACACAAACTTTTTATATAAACATATATGAGGTCTATATTGTTTTCGTATTTTGTATTATCTGCCCTTTTAATAAGCTGTAAAAATACTACCACCAAAATAATATCGGATTATGAAATGCAGAATAACCAAATTAAAATTATTAATGTAAAATCAATAGGCACATTTATTGAATTTTATGCAAAAGACAGCGCAATTATACTATCAAAAATGTATGACTCTTTATATAAAGAAAAAATGCTATCGCTTAACATTCAATTGCAAGCCACCAATAATGAATTAACAAAAGCACAAAAAGAGCTGCTTACAATTACAAATCCATTAATGTATAATGCTTATAATATAGCGGTTAGCAATATTGCTTTAAGAAAAACACGCATTGAGAAAATAATATGCATCTATAAAAATAACATTAAACAAACAGGCTTTAACAGTAGTATTAAAAAAGTTAAGTTTTATAATAAAAATGCCAATTTAGTATTGGGTTACACTTTACCTGTTTTGTTTATTGGGAATGAGGGGCAATTACAAAATGTAACTTTTTCAAAAGTCTATTTGTTTAATAACCAGAAAAATAAAATTATTGGTGCCAACATGCAAAATGACCGGACGACAAATGCAGGCAGAAATTAATTTCTGAGATTATTCTAAAAAGCCCAAAATCTAAATTTTATTTTAAAATTCAGCCTTCGGACTTCAATATTCAGTTTTTAATATTCACTATTTTCCAACCGTGTTTTCAATCTCTTCAATTGTAATAGGAATACGGTCTCCCAATAAACGACATCCTTTATCGGTAACCAAAATATCATCTTCTAAACGAATACCACCAAAATCGCGATACTGGTTTACCTTATCAAAATTGATAAAATCGTTGTTTATTTTTTCATTTTTCCATTTATCTATAAGTGCAGGAATAAAATAGATACCCGGTTCATTGGTAATAACAAAACCTGACTCTAACTTCCGCCCCAAGCGTAAATAGGCAGTTCCAAACTGGTCAATAGGGCGGGTAACATCATCGTAGCCCACATAAATTTGCCCTAAATCTTCCATATCATGCACATCAAGTCCCATCATATGCCCCAGCCCATGCGGAAAAAACATTGCATGTGCACCGGCTTTTACCGCTGCATCAACATCGCCTTTCATAAGCCCTAAATCTTTAAGTCCTTGTGCAATAACTTTGGCTGCATGCAAATGTACCTGCTGATATGTAATACTCGGCTTAGTAATTGCTAAAGCAGCATTATTTGCATCTAAAACAATTTGATATATCTCTTTTTGCTTTTGGGTAAAAGTACCGTTTACCGGAACTGTTCTTGTAAAATCTGATGCATATCGCATTTGTGATTCAGCACCACAATCAGTTAGCATTAACCGTCCCTGTTTTAAAATACCACTATGGTCGTGATTATGCAATATTTGCCCATTTTGCGACAATATTACCGGAAACGAATAGTGCCCCCCATATTTTAGAGGAATAGCCTCAATAGTACCTGAAATATTTTGTTCTAATTCACCCTCAACAGCCATTTTCATGGCAGTCACATGCATGTCGTAACCAACAGCGCATGCTTTTTCAATCTCCTCTATTTCATATTTATCTTTAACAGACCTCAGCTTAATAACGGCTTTAACCAACTCCAACGAGCGATAATCGTTAACCTTTGAAGGGTGAATACCGAGCAAATCGCCCAAAATAATTTTGCTCTCGCCACGGTAAGGCGGCAAATAGTGTATTGGACGTTTATTTGATGCTACAGCGGTATTTATTGCATCGGCAAATTTATTAAACGGAGCAGTTTTATTTACACCAACTTTTTCGGCTTTCTCTTTTAAAGTGGGCTGTACACCCATCCAAATAATATCCTCAATATCAGCATCGTTTCCAAAAATTACCTCATCGCCAGTTTCAAAATCAATAATTGCTGCAAGACCGGGGTGGTCAATACCAAAAAAATATAAAAACGAGCTATCTTGGCGGAAGTGAAAAATATTTTCGGGGTAGTTCATTGGCGAATCAACATTGCCAAGAAACAGTGCAACTCCCTTATTCATCATTTTTTTTAATTCAGCCCTACGGTTTATATAAACTTCTTTTTTAAACATAATTTTTTTTAATTAGTATTCAATATTTTAATCAAATTAATTATACAAAGCCCCCAAATTAACATTCATTTTTATTATTACCAATATAATGAATTAAATATTTGACACAAAAATGAACATAATCCCTTTTTAATTGTGTATTTTTATATTGTATTATTTATTTATTTTAACAACAGTTCGTTAAATAATCAGACCTAACAGGCTTTTAAAAGCCTGTTAGGTCTGATTATCAGTAATATGGACAATTATTTACATCATATTGTGTTTTAGTAGTTTAAAAATATTTAACAAACCATTATTTTAACACCTATCTATTATGAATCATTTAGTATTATTTGCATTAGTAGTATTAATAAGCATCCCACTTGCTTATTTTATTCTTAAAGCTTTTTACAAAAAATCTATACTTATTTCAACAAATTTGAGTATTATAATAGCATACTCTTTTATATTATTCTTATCATATCTTATTGGAACTATGGGTATAAAACACCTTTATTGGGGGTTTCCTTTAGCAGTACTACTAGTAACAATAGCTATTTATTATAATAATATTATTACTAGAAAACCATTATTAAAAATAATTGAAAAAGTTGAAAAACTGGGGGATGGCGAGCTTGGGCAAACAATAGATGATGATTTGATTAACAAAAACAATGAAATTGGCATGTTGGCACAAGCCACACAAAAAACCCTTTTAAATTTCTCAAGAGTAATATCAGAATTTGAGCAAGCCACAAAATCTATTAGTGCTGCCAGTATGCAGCTAAGCGATGGTTCGCAAAATATTGCTCAGGGTGCCAACGAGCAGGCTTCGTCAATTGAGGAGGTATCGGCCACTATTGAGCAAATTGCAGCAAATATTAAAAACAATGCCGACAACGCCAATCAAACGGGCGATATTTCAAAAATAGCGGCAGCAGGGGTAACTGAAGTTAGCCAAAGTTCGGGCGAGTTATTAAAGGCCAATAAAACTATAGCCAATAAAATAAAGGTAATAAACGATATTGCTTTCCAAACCAATATACTGGCATTAAATGCCGCTGTTGAGGCTGCCCGAGCCGGCGAACATGGCAAAGGGTTTGCTGTGGTAGCTTCTGAAATTCGCAAGCTTGCCGAGCATAGTAAAAATGCAGCCGATGAAATTGTATCCCTTGCAAAGCGGGGTTATGAGCTTTCGGAAAATTCTGAAACAAAAATGAACGAGACATTGCCAAATATTGATAAAACTGTAAGTTTGGTGCAAGAAATTGTAGCCGCAAGTAATGAACAATCGAGCGGAATTGAGCAAGTAAATAATGCCATTCAACAATTAAATAATATTACGCAGCAAAACGCAGCATCAAGCGAACAGTTTGCCACAAATGCCGAAGAGTTATCAGGACAATCAGAGAGCCTTTCACAATATTTATCGTTTTTTAAACTAACAGATGATAAAAGTTTTACTACAAAAGAGATAAAAACAAAAGCTAAAGAACATATTTTTAAAACTAAAAGTGCTCCTTTTAAAGAGATTAAGAAAAAACCCAAAGAGGAAGTTGTTAAAAATGCAGGTACTAACAAAAAAGAGACTCCTAAACAAAAACCGTTAAAAACTACTACCCCACCTACTACAAAAGGGGTAAATATTGTTATGCCCGAAAAAACCAATGAGGAGTTTGAAAGCTTTTAACCTGTAAAAAACAAGCAATAAATAACCCCGGGGCAAGCCCTCAAGGTATCAAATGAAAAATATATTTCCGCCCCAAGGGTTGGGGAATTGAACCATGACTTTTTTATTTCAGTTTGCTATCGTTTCCTGATATTCAGGACAGATGCTCTGAAATAATAGACTCACTGATTAATACCTAAACTGAGCGATTATGAACTTTGAAAATAATCAATCATTTGATTTAAAAGAGAATACAAAAATTCTCACATACCAACAAGCCTGCCAGCCAGTCAGGCAGGGTGTCCTCGAATTTTATGTATCACTTTTAATCTCAAAGCCTGTCTGCCGCCAGGCAGGCATTGTCAATTTTCTTTGCACACAATCGCTCAATTTAGGTAAAAAATATTTTTTCCGGTTAAGGTTCTTGTAAATTTTCCTTAAATCATGTAGGTTTGTCAATAATCAATATTAAGGTATGGATTTTAACAGTATTATCGGACAGCAGGTCATTAAAAAACATTTAATTAAAACTGTTGAGCAGAACAGAATCAGCCATGCTCAGCTTTTTCTTGGCAGCGAGGGATACGGAGGATTGCCTTTGGCATTGGCTTATGCAAAATATATAATGTGCACCAATAAAACCGGCAATAACAGCTGTGGTGAATGCCCCGCATGCCGTAAAATTGCAAAATATGTGCATCCCGACCTCCATTTTGTTTTTCCGGTTATAACACCAAATGATACCAAAAAACCTGTTAGCGATTCTTTTATACAAGAGTGGCGACAGTTTTTGCTATCGAACCCATACGGAACATACAACGATTGGCTAAATTGCTTAGATGCAGAAAACAAGCAAGCAATTATAAGGGTTGATGAGGGCAAAGAGATTCTCAAAAAACTCAACATGAAATCATTTGAATCGGAATACAAAATAATGGTTATTTGGTTTCCTGAAAAAATGAACAGCGAAACAGCAAATAAACTGCTTAAGCTGATTGAGGAACCTCCCGAAAAAACACTATTTTTTTTGGTGGCACAAAACCAACAATTTATTATCAGCACAATTCTTTCGCGAACGCAGTTAATAAAAATTAAGCGAATAACCGAAGATGACTTATTTATCGGCTTAAAAAACAAGCATAATTTAAATGATGAAAAAGCCCGCCAAATAAGCCGATTAAGCGAAGGTGATTATAATTTGGCAAAAGAGTATATTGAATCGTCGGTTGATACAAAACTTAACTTTGAGCAGTTTGTGCTTATGATGAGGTTGAGCTACACAGGCAAAATGGTTGAGCTTATAAAATGGGTTAATGAGATAGCAGCCATTGGCCGCGAAAAACAGAAAGCTTTTCTTGCCTATAGCCTGCGCATGGTTCGCGAAAACCTTGTGATTAACCAAAATCAAAAAAACCTGTCGCGCATGTCGGATGATGAAGGCAGTTTTGCAGAAAAATTTTCGGATTTTATACACCCAACTAATGCCCCGTATTTAAGTAGTGAATTAGACAGAGCCTTTATGCACATTTCGCGTAATGCAAATGCCAAGGTGGTATTTCTTGATTTGTGTATTAAACTGAATAAAATATTAAAAATGTAATAACATTTTGAGAAATGGTTAATGTTTTACTCCTTATCACTTTTTCCCAATCCTATTGAGTCTAAATGTTTATAAATCAACGAATAAAATATCTCTTTGGTTATTGGTTTTGAAATAAAATCATTACACCCCGCTAAAATAGCCTTATCATTATCTTCTTTTGCTGAATATGCTGTTTGGGCTATTATTATTAAATCAGAACGGAATTTTCGTATCTGTACAGTTGCTTCAAAGCCATCTAATATAGGCATTCTCAAATCCATAAGCACAAGGTCTATATCAGGCCTGTTTTTACAGATATCAACGGCCTCTTTTCCATTTTTTGCATATAAAATAGTACAATCTGAATTAAATTCCCTATCAAGCAATGTTTTAAAATACAAGTAGTTTGCATCTTCATCCTCAACAATCAGTATTATAAAAGCCTTATTACTACTAGATAGACTTTGTTTAAAACTATTAAATACTTCATTTTTTTCAATTGATGGTTGGGTAGCAAAATCCTCAACTATTGGTTTATATGGTATCTCAACAAAAAATGCTGTCCCACCATCTTGCCCTTTTAGCAACTCTTCTTTTTTCGATATCAAAGAAATTACTCCGCCAAGCAGTTCAGCATTTTCCTTTGCAATTGATAACCCCAAACCTAAACCACCATACTTTCTTGATAGTGCATTACTTTCTTGCGAAAACTTGTCAAAAATTATCTTCTTTTTATCTGTTGCTATACCAATTCCGGTGTCTTTAACAAAAAACATTAATTTTTTATTTTTTTCATCTAATGCACTATGTACTAAACTATATCCAAATTCAACAGTTCCGTTATTTGTAAATTTCAAAGCATTTTCTAACAAATTGCTTAAAATTTTATTCAGTTTATTCCTATCAACAAATATTATACTGGGTTTATCTGATAGTCCATTATTTATAATTAACTGTATATTTTTTTGTTTTGCTTTTATTAAAAAACCGGCATGCAAATCAAACAATAAAGTGTTTAAGCAAACCTCTTTTTCGATAACCTTTACCTGTTTTGTTCCAAGTCTTGAAATATCTATTATATCATCAATAATACGCAATAATTGAATTCCACTATTATTTATTATGCTTAAATAATTTTGGCGGTCTTCAGGGCTTAACCCCCGTATGCTTAAAAGCTGCGAAAAACCAATAATGCCATTCATGGGGGTTCGTATCTCGTGCGACATATTATTTAAAAACTCTGTTTTAAGGCGGTCGCTCTCCTCTGCTTTCTCTTTTGCAATTACAAGTTCATCATTACTATCTTTTAACGCATCGGTTGTAGCTATAAGTTCCTCATTTGTGGCTCGTATTTCCTCTTCAGATGCAACAAGTTCCTGATTCTTTTTAAGCAGTTCTTCTTCATCATTTTTACGCAAGGTAATATCTCTAATAGCTGCTACCCTAAATATATCATTATTGCTAAGTATAATATTTCTTGCCTCTATTTCAATCGGGAATAACTCTCCACCCTTTTTAATACCAACTGCCTCATAAGGGGCAACATAGTTTTTTTTAATATTTTCAGCAATAATGTTATGATAGTCCTCATGAAAAAAAAGTTTTGTTGTGTTTTTTCCCAATATCTCATCTTCAGTATATTCAAACATTTTTGCCAATGAAAGATTAATATCAACGGCAACCCCATTATCATGAATTATTATCCCTTCAAAAGTCAAATCAGATAATTGCTTAAATTTAGCCTTACTTACCGCTTTTATTTCATTGGCAATAATAAGATCTTCGTTTACCGCCCTAATTTCCTCTTCACTTGCAGCAAGCTCCATATTTTGCTGCTCTATTATTTTTGTCTCTTCATTTGTCTTTTTTATAGTCAACTCAATAAATTTACTTGCAAAAAACAGAATAACTGTAACAATTATTAGTGCAGCAGCATGTGTAATATACCCTGTAACAAAAAAATCACTCCCCTCAAACTGTTGTGTTGTGGCAAAAATAAAAATACGTGTTGTTGTGGCTAAAACTAAAACTGCATTAATAATAAGAATCTTGCGTGATGCAAATAACAAACTCATTATTAATACCGCAAAAACCGAATAAAAACCTTGAATATATTTATAAAAAGGGGTAATATCTTCCTTAAGCACATTCATCCAAACCAAAAGGGCAACAACCATTATTATAGAAAAATAATTGCCTGCTACTTTTATACCTTTTTTCTTTAAATTAAATAATGAGGTAATTAAAACCAGTAGCATCGCTATTTTTGAAAAAAAGGAAGCTTCAAAATTATCTCCAATGGATGTTATTTCCTGAATTAATAAAATAAAAGCAATTAAACTACCAACAAGCCCTATAATAATAAAAAATTTAGTCTTTAATTCATCAAAAAAGCTAATTTCATGTTTCGGATAAAAATATTTTATTACTTTTTGCATATAAATTAACTAATTATATTATCCCAGTTTGGTTATTGTAAAGTTTATATTAACTTACAACATTAGTAACTATATAGTGCTTGCAAGCAAACTGTCGATTTTTACGAAATGGGATATTTTAAATCTGCCTGTGTTTTGGCAGACAGGTAAAATTTTTATTTTTTTAGATTTGTTGATGTCTTTGTATCAACGAATTGAAGAAAGTAAAAATATCGCCAAAAAAAACATTCCTAATTTTGTAGAGTTTTCGTGCAAACACTATATAACTGTTAATAGGGTTAAACATTATATATTAACAACAAAAACATTGAGTTATATGTAATTATTGTAAACGTATTTTCACTATAAATATATGAATTTTTTATGTTTTTTATTATATATTTTCTGAATATTAAGGAATCATATTAAGATTTTATTAATTTAGTAGCTTCAGAAGCTATAAAAACGACTTAAGATTTCGATAAAAAATATGGTAAAAGTTTAATGCCCTATGAATAAAAAAGCCCTTTTTGTCCTAATTACAGTTTTTTCGGTGCTATTTATACAGTGTAAGCGCGAGCCTATTCAAATACAGCCGAAAATATCACATTTAACCGATTTTGAAAGCAATGATGGAAGTATAGCATTAAACCTTTCGGGTGGTAAAGCTCCGTATTCCATACAATGGTCGAATTTTGAAACCGATAGTGTATTACTGAATTTATCAGCTAGTATTTATTATGTTACAATTACCGATTCAAAAAAAGGTATTTTAATTGACACCATTGAAGTAACACAGCCGCAATGGCCTGTATGCATTGATAAAGACGGCAATAGTTACAAAACAGCAATTGTTGGCAACCAAGTTTGGATGGTTGAAAATATTAGGGCTACTCACAATCCAAATGGCAATGCCATTGAAAGTTTTGTGTATGATAACAATGAAGAAAATGCTACTACTTATGGGCGGTTATATACTTGGCATGCAGCCATGAACGATTCGGTTACCAATGAATCGCAAGGGCTATGCCCCGATGGCTGGCATATCCCATCGGATGCAGAGTGGACACTGCTTATTGACAATATTTCAACTGTTGACAAAGAGATACCAAACATTAAAAAATCGTTAGAGCTAACTTATGCAGGTTTTTATAATAATGGGTTTTATAATTTAGATGCCTCGGTTAGTTTTTGGACATCGACCCAATCAAACGACAATGCATGGAAGCGTTATTTTAACAAAAGCCTGTCGAAAGCTTTTCGATATCATGAGAAAAAAACCAATGCAATTTCTATACGGTGTATAAAAAATAACCCTATTTAGTGCTTGCCCGAAAACGCAATTTCTGGCTAAGCACTCAAAAACAGGAGTTTTCTTGCTGACACTATTTAGAGTCTGTCCATAAAGTCAGCTTTTTTATTGGCGAAACAACTAAGTCCTGAAGTGGGCGTAATCATTAGCTCGGGGTTTTAACCCCGAGAATGAATAATAATAGACCGTTTAGCGTTCTAAGCAGAAAAGTTAAGTTGAAAATGAAATAATGCATAGCCTGCCCATTACTTGGTTAGGGGGAACGCAATATTGAGAATTTGTTTAATTTATAGACAGATTTTAATGAACTACTCCGCTGCCAGACGGGATATAAAATAGTACCTAAAAATCTAAATTGAAAATCTATTACAGTTCCAAACTGGACCGCCGGCTT
>CBDUWQ010000074.1:0-16486 GCA_965370965.1 uncultured Bacteroidales bacterium | reverse complement strand
TTCAGGTAAAGTCCCCTTATCAAACCTCTCTTTAATTATCCGTGTCGATTCTTTTCTCGACTCCAATGTCCGTTCTGCAATAAAAAGTCTTCTTTTATAGTCGAGCAAAGTATAATAGGCATTGCTTACCTCATTAATAATACTTATTTGTACGGTATGCAATCCATACTCCGATGCCAACAACTCAGCTCTTGCAGCCTCATTTGCTCTTCGGTATTTACCCCAAAAATCAATTTCCCACGACATATTAGCTGATGCTGAAAAATTAGCTGATGTTTTACCTGTAATTCCCTGTAACTGATTCCCATAGCCCGTATTTCCTTTATATGAAAAATTTGGATACATATCTGCTTTAGTATAACCCAAATAAATACGTGACTCCTCAATTCGTGATGCTGCAATGCGTACATCTTTGTTATTTACTAATGCACTATCAATTAGAGAAACAAGAGTTTCGTCATTAAAAAGCTCCCACCATTTTAAGTTAATTACTGTATCGGTTGGTTCTGCTAAAAACCTGTATTTATCAGGCGAGTCAATTTTTGTTTTTTGAAAATTTGGCCCTACCATGCAGGAGTTTAGAGCAAATGCTATTGTGATTATTGTTATGGTTATTATTAACCTGTAATTTTTCATATTGTTTTTGTTTATTGATTCAATTTGTCATTATCCCATTTAATAGGGTTTTCTATAATATAATTTGATATACGGTTATAATCAGAATCATCTCTTATAATATGATCCCAAAATTTTAATTGCCATAATTTATTATCAAATCGTTTCCAATTATTATTTTTTACACCACGTATATATTCATTTGTTGTCATTGTTTTAAACCATCCAATTGCATCGCCAATTGTTGTGTTGTATTTTTTGTTTTGCATGCCGTATTCGTGTTGTCCACGTTCATCATTCGGACGCCCACGTAGGGACGTCCCTACGTGGGCGTCCGAAACGTGGTTGTCCGGTATATTTTCGATAATACAATGAAAATGATTTGGCATAACAACCATTTGATGGCATTTTTTATCGGGATATTTATTTTCCAATTCATAATACCATTTTACCACCATTTGCCCTGCGCCATTTAAAATCATTATACCATTGTTAATAACACCAAACAAACATAAACGGTTTTTAACACAAATTGTAATATAATATAATCCTTTGCTTGAATAATCATAATTCTTTAATCTTATTGATTTGCGGTTTTTATATTTAATATTTTGTGTATTTTCTTTTGTTGTCATTATTCTGATAACTCTTAATACATTGTCATGAGATGCTCCTATATGATAATCCTTATTTGGATGCCCACGAATGACCGGATGCCCACGAATGACCGGATGCCCACGTAGGGACATCCCTATCTTACAATTTTCTTTTTTTCTCGTATCCAAACAATTTGCCAATTGCAACAAAAAGCATTGGGTACATAAATACACCAAGCAATGTAGCTAACCCCATTCCACCAAGCAGTGTCATTCCCATTACTTTACGAGCCTCGGCACCTGAACCTGATGCAATTACTAATGGAAATACTCCTAAAATAAATGAGAAAGCAGTCATTAAGATAGGTCTAAATCTTGATTTTGCAGCAACCATGGCGGCATCAAACAAGCTTAACCCTTTTTTAAACTCTTCGTTGGCAAATTCAACAATAAGAATAGCATTTTTAGCAGCCATACCTATTAGCATAACAAAACTTACCTGTGCAAATATATTATTTTCAAATGTTGGACTAAATAGACGTGCTACATACAAGAATAGAAGTGCTCCAAAAATAGCAAATGGTGTACCTAACAATATGCTTAATGGTAACGACCAACTTTCATACTGTGCCGCTAGTATTAAAAATACAAATATCAATGAAAATGTTAGAATTATACCCAATGAACCTGACGCCTTCTTCTCTTGAAACGACATTGCATTCCATGAATAAGTCATATCAGGCGGTAATACCTCAGCAGCAACTTCTTCTAAAGCATCCATTGCTTGAGTTGAGGTAAAGCCTGGTGCAGGGGTGCCGGTAACTTCAGCCGAACGATACAGATTAAAACGTGTTGTGTAATCAGGACCAGCAACAGCCTTAATATTAACCAATGTTGCCAATGGAACCATGTCGCCTCTATTATTTTTTATGAAAAAATTATTAATGTCTTCTTCGTCATTTCTATATTGAGGTTCGGCTTGCAAATAGGTTTTGTACAATCTTCCGAATCGAGTGAAATCATTTACGTAAGCTCCACCCATAAATGCACCAACGGTGGTGTATAAATCATTTAAGTTAACACCTAATTTTAAAGCTTTTTCTTTATTTACATCCATATACCTTTGTGGAACAGAGGCTTGAAAAGTTGAAAAAGCTCTTGCTATTTCAGGTCTTGCACTAGCAGCTTGTATAAATTTTATTAGATTCTCGGATAAGTACTGTGGGGTATTTCCTACCCTATCTTGTATCATTATACTGAAACCAGAGCCATTACCGAGACCGGGAATAGCCGGAGGACCAAAAGCAAATGCTTGAGCATCTTTTACATTCACAAATAATGTTTTATTTATATCCTCTATTATTTCTTTTGCTGTTTTATCTCTATCCTCCCAATTTTCTAAGCTAGCAAAAGCAAACCCTTGATTAGAAGACATTGCACCAGACAGAATTGAATATCCTGTTGCATTTGTTACATATTTTACATCAGGGTGATTCATAAGGATGGCTTCTACTTTTTTGGCAACAACATCAGAACGCTGCAAGGAGGCAGCATCAGGTAACTGATAATTAATGAAGAAATAACCCATATCTTCTTCAGGGATAAATCCTCCGGGAACCATTTTTCCAAAACCAGCAGCACCTATTGTAAATATTATAATCATTACAACACCTCTTTTAAGTTTACGACCTAATACATTTGTAAAACTCATATAAGACTCTGTTGTTTTGTCCATCCCTATATTAAACTTGCCGAAGAACCAACCTAAAGGACCTTTATAAGGTTTGGGTTCTTTTAGCATAATAGAGCAGAGTGCAGGACTTAATGTTAAAGCGTTTACAGAAGAGACTATAACAGAAACTACAATGGTAATTGCAAATTGTTGATAGAGCAGACCTGTGATACCAGCCATTCCGGCAACGGGAATAAATACTGCAATTAAAACAAGTGTTGTGGCTATTATCGGAGCTGTTACTACTCGCATTGCTGCCAAAGTCGCTTCTTTTGCCGACATTCCTTTTGAAATATTTACCTGAACAGCTTCAACAACTACAATTGCATCGTCAACTACAATACCAATAGCTAATACTAAACCTAAAAGAGACAATACATTAATTGAAAATCCTAACATAGGAAAAAACATAAAGGCACCAATTAATGATACTGGAATAGCCAAAGTCGGAATTAGAGTTGCTCTCCAATCTTGAATAAAAACAAATACAACAAGAATTACAAGAATAAGCGCAATAATAAGCGTAACAACAATATCTTTTATACCAGCAGTAATAGGAGCTACGGTATCAATAGATACGGTATATTTTAAGGTTTCAGGAAAATCCTTTTTAAGAACTTCCATCTCTTCTAATATTTTTGTTTTTAGCTCCACGGCATTAGCTCCCGGAGCTTGATATAAAGCAATTATTGAACAGATTTGTCCATCAAAACGAGAGTACGAATTATAAGTTTCTACTCCTAAACCTATTGTTGCAATATCTTTTAGTTTAACTTGAGATCCATTTTCCAATGTTCTTACAACAATTTCTCTGAATGTTTCAGGAGAATTAAATCGTTCAGGCATTCTAACGGTATATGTAAATTCGGTTCCTGCAGCTGCAGGTTCAGCACCAAATTTTCCTCCAGGAACAATAGTGTTTTGAGCATTTATTGCATTAATAATTTCAGTAACAGAAATACCCATTTTTGCAAGTCTATCAGGTTTTATCCAAATTCGCATTGAATAATCTGACGCTCCCAATATTTTAACCTCTCCAATTCCTTTTACACGAGCCAATTTATCTTGAATGTTTATTAAAGCATAATTACCCAAAAAGTCTTGGTCGAAATTAGGATTATCTGATGTTAATGCAATCAACATCATCATAGTAGGCAATGATTTTTTTGTAGTTACACCAAGTTTTGTTACAACCGATGGTAGTTTTGCTGTGGCTGCAGAAACTCTATTTTGAGCCAATACTGTATTCATATCTGGGTCTGTTCCTACATCAAATGAAATTTGCAGGTTCATTGTGCCATCATTGGCATTAGTCGATTTCATATAAATCATATTATCAACCCCATTAATATCTTGTTCTAATGGAGTTGCAACAGATTCTTCAACATTTAAAGCATTTGCACCTGTATATACGGCTTGTACTTGAACTATAGGCGGTGTTAAATCAGGATACTGCTCAATTGGCAAACCTATTAAACTAACAGCTCCTACTATAACAATTATTATAGCAATTACCATTGCTACAATTGGGCGGTGTACAAAAAAGTTTCCTTTACTTTCTGACATATTATTCTGTTTTTAACTTAAATACTTTACTCTGAAACACAGTATCAATGGGAGAAACTTTTATACCACTTCTCACTTTTTGCAGTGCGTCAATAACAACTCTATCGCCAACAGTTAACCCTTCAGTAACAGCTGCCAAGTCGCCAGCTTTATAGGATAAATTTATCATTCTAGTTTCAACTTTATTACTATCGTTTACCACATATACAGAGTATTGCCCTTGCAATTCCATAATACACCTTTGAGGAATAACTATTGCATCGTACTTAATATCTGTTAAAACTCTCACCTTTGAATAAAGCCCGGGTCTTAATAATCTATCGGGGTTCGGAAAGCTTGCTTGAACAAGTATTGAACCGGTATTTTGGTCAATATTACGATCAACAAAATCAATTTTTCCTTTGTGTTTGTATATTGATTCATCAGCTAACTGAAGTTGTACTCCACTTTTTTCGTCCTCTTTTAGTGTTCCTTCTTTAATTCTTTCGCGGTAACTTCTAGATAGCTTGATAAATTGAGCCTCGGTAATAGAGAATTTTACAATAACTGAGCTAATTTCAGATACAGTATTTAATATTACGGGGTTCGGTTCTCTACCAACAAATTCTCCAACACGAGCATTTGTTTTTCCAATAATGCCATCAATGGGAGACAATACTTGTGTATAACTCAAGTTAATATCCGACGATCGTAAATTTGCTTTTGCAGCCCTTAGGCTTGATAGTGCAGCATCGTAAGCGGCTTGCGAGGCATCTAAATCGCTTTGGCTTACTGCTTTTGACTCAGCTAATGGCTTTATTCTATCTAAATCGGCACGAGCTTTAGCTAAATGCGTTTGGGCTTCGGCAACCTTGCTTTTCTGAACATTCGAAGCCGCTTCAAGCGACTGTGGATCAATAGTATATAATAACTGACCTTTTGTAACTTTTGAGCCCTCTTTAAATTCTATACTTTCCAAAAAACCTTCAACCCTTGCTCTAATGGGAATATCTTTAGCTCCATATATTTGACCCACATACCAACTGTATATTGGAACATCGCGTTGCAAAACTTTAACAACTGGGATTTTTTGAATTGACGCCTTTTTTTGCTGCTTATTGTTTGAACAGCTTAATAGTAGCATGCTAAAAAGCAAAATATATATGCTTTTTATGTGCAAGGTGGTGTTTTTTTTCATTTTTGCTATTTTTTTGGTAATCATTAAAAAGAATAACTTTTGTTAACGTAATATGTTCAAATATAACTAAAAAAATCCCGAAGAATATTAATTTTTCGGGATTTTATGATTATGGGAGATTTATTGTTAGCTGTCTGCTACATCATACGATTGTAATGGGTTTTCATTGAGTTTTGCAAATTGTTTACGGTTTTTATAAATATTGCATGCCATGTAAATTGCTTCGCGGAATGAATTTGGCGAGGCTTTGTCCAGCCCGGCAATTTCATAGGCTGTACCATGGTTTGGCGATGTGCGTATTACTGGCAGCCCGGCTGTATAGTTAACGCCCGTTTCAAAATTTAGTGCTTTAAATGGTGCAATACCTTGATCATGGTACATTGCCAATATAGCATCAAATTTTGTAAAATTTTCAGAACCAAAAAATCTATCTGCTGAAAATGGGCCTAATGCTAAAATGCCCTCATTATTGGCTTTATCAATAGTAGGTATTATTATTTCATTCTCCTCTTCGCCAATCACACCGTTGTCGCCTGCATGTGGATTTAACCCAAGTACTGCAATTTTTGGTTTGCGTATTGCAAAGTCTTCGGTTAGGGTTTTATGCATTATTCTCAATTTCTTTAAAATATTATCCTCGGTAATATATTTATTAACCTCACTTAATGGTACATGACCCGAAACTACTCCTACTTTCATCAATTCACTTGTCATTAATATAAGGGTATCATGCGCATTAAATTTATCCATTAAATAATGGGTGTGCCCTTTAAAATTAAGTGTTTCGTTTTGTGTATTTTCTGGGCTTAACGGAGCAGTTACCAACACGTCAATTTTACCGTCGGCTAAATCGTTTACGGCACGTTCTAACGAAATTACTGCTGACTCGCCGGCCATGGCGGTAGATTTGCCGAGTTCTACCCTAATGTTGTCATCAAGACAATTAATCAAATTGGCTTTTTTAATACTCAATTCATTAGCAGAATGAACTGTGCTAAAACTAAAGTTATTGATATTAAGTGCTTTGCGATGATATGCTGCCACTTTTGGTGATCCGTATATTACCGGGGTGCAAAAATCAAAAATTCTGTTATCCTGAAAAGTTTTTATTATTACTTCGTAGCTAATACCATTTATATCACCGTGTGTTATTCCAACAATTACTTTTTTATCGTTCATAGATTTTTATTTTTTGCAAAGTACAAACTTTACACGGAAAAACAGGTTTTTAATTATCCATTTTTTTTGATGAGATATCAAAAAATTCTGTCAATAATCTTACTCCAACACCTGAACCCCCTTTAAGTCGATATTTGTCATCGGCAGTTAAAAATCCTGTTCCTGCAATATCTATATGTATATAAGGTGATTTGGTAAAATGCTCTAAAAACTTGCCTGCGGAAATGGCTCCGGCCTCACGTTCACCAATATTTTTTATATCGGCAATGGGCGATTTTATCGACTCTTTATAATCATCCCAAAATGGAAATTGCACAACCCTTTCATGCGTGTTACTGCCTGCTGCTATTAATTGTTCAAAATATGAATTGTCAGCATTTCCCATGCAAATGGATGCATATTTGCCAATTGCCATTGCAGCACTTCCTGTTAAGGTTGCCATATCAATAACCAACTCGGGCTTAAATTTATCGGCATAGCTTAATGCATCGGCCAAAATCATACGGCCTTCGGCATCGGTATTCATAACTTCAACGTGCAGCCCATTGTACATTTTAATAATATCACCGGGTACATAGGCGTTGCCATCAGGACGGTTATCGGTAGCCGGCAATAACCCAATTACCCAAACTGGCTTTTTACATAACGATATAGCATACATTGTTGCTGCCATAGCTGCTGCACCTGCCATATCGCTTTTCATTTCGTCCATACTGTTGGCTGTGGGTTTCAGACTTAAACCACCCGTATCGTACATAACGCCTTTGCCAACCAAAATATAGGGTTTTTTATTAACGGCATTTTTTGGTTTCCACTCACAAGTGGTAAATGTAGGCGGGTCAATGCTCCCTTTGTTAACCGCAAGTAAGCCTCCCATTTTTAAGGATTCAATTTTCTTTTTATCAAACACTTCTACCTTAAAACCCGACTCTTTGCCCAACAAACTTACTTCATGTGAAAATTTGGTTGCATTTAAGGCACTTAAAGGTTCATTAACCATATTGCGTGCCCAATAAACAGCTTTTAAAATGTTATTAAGTTCATCAACCAAACTACTATCCATTTGTTTATGGAATAAATCAATTTGTTTAAGGGCATGGCGTTTTTTATTTTGCTCATCCTCTTTAAAATATTTTATAAACTGATATGCTGTTAATACAATACCTTCGGCAAATGCTAACAACTCTTTTATGCTTACATTTTCCCCATTAACTGCAATTGAATCTTCTTTGTTTAATTTCAGTTGTTGAAAAAGTTCATTCCCCATTTTTCTGAAATACTCATGGCTCTCATCTTTTTTTACTACTATAAGCCAACTAATAAACTGTTTATGTATTACAGGTATTATGCTTTTTTCTACTTTTATTTGATTTTTCACATATGCCTTATCATTTTCATTTAAAAATTTAGGCAAATCAGCCAAGTTTTCATTAATGAAATTAATGCTTGCTTTTTTATAAAAAACAGGTGCGTTGTTTAATACTTTTATATTCATAATTGTTTTTTTTATATTTTTCTGGTAAAACACTAAGTTGCTATGTTTCTTCTTTGCGTAAGCTTCTTTTTTTTATTACATAGCGTAAAATTACACCTAAATTATTTATGCTTATAAACTCTTACATCACGTGAGTTGTGCTTATTTATAGTTATATAATATTCTTTAATGGAAGAATAAACCGACTTTAACGTTTTTTTTGGTTCCTCAACAGGACAGCCTCCCGGAGTTAAATGACACTGTAAAATATCTTTTTCACCTGTATTTATATCCAATCGGTAATACTCACTTGAATAGCGCGACTCTTTTACATACAGCTGATTTGTTTCAGAATCATAGTATGCACCTGAGAATTCTACCCAATTTGACAACCTAAAGTTTGCTGCTACTTTGTAATTACTCAGGCTGTAAACAATAATATAGGTTGGTTTATTACCATAATTAACTATAATGTATTTCTCTTGCCAGTCAATCATTAACTCATTGGCATTTATTTTACGTTTCATTTGTGTATCTAAACTCAACACCAACTGATAATCATCATGAATATTTTGTGATAAACCCGATAAAGAAAATAATATTACTACTGTAAATAAGGTTATAAATTTTAACATGGTATTTATTTAACGTGGTTTGTTCAGCAATTTTAGGAAAAAACAATCAATCTGTCAAATTTTTATTAGACAATAATATTCAACACCACTTCTTACTATGAAATATCCAATAGTGAATCCACTCCGAAAAATACAATTTAGCCACGAATCTACCTGCTACGCAGTTAGACAGGTGCACGAATGTAAAATGGCAATAATCAGATTATCAACTATTTATAAATGGCAAAATTTCACGAATTTACAAAACTATGTTTTCAGAGTGGAAACAATAGTTACACACTAAAAAAGGGCTATTTTTGTATAGCCCTTTTTTTATTCTAACCTGAATTATAACAGTCTAATTGTTCATTAAACCGTTTATCCATTTATAAACATCATTTCCGTTTGCAAAAAGCAGTAGTGCCAAAAGCAGTACTAAGCCAACCATTTGAGCATACTCCATAAATTTATCGCTTGGTTTGCGGCGTGTTACAACTTCATACAGTAAAAACATTACATGTCCACCATCTAAAGCAGGTATTGGCAAAATATTTAAAATGCCGAGCATAATACTTAAAAAACCTGTAAGGTTCCAAAACGACTGCCAGTCCCAAGTACCCGGAAATATATTACCTATGGCAATAAAACCGCCAACAGATTCATATGCCTTGGTTTCGGGATTAAACAACAGTTTAAACTGCTTTAAATAATTTTGCCCTACGGTAACTGCTTTTTTTATTCCGGCAGGAAAAGCAGCAAGAAATCCATATTCGATTCTTTTTAATTCAAACACATTCTTTACATAGGCGCCAATTTTAGGTATATCTCCAAAAGTAACTTCAAATTTTAATTTTTCGCCATTTCGGTCAACCCATATGTCAGTTGTAGTATTTTTATAACTACCAATTTGTTCTGCATATTCATTAAAAAAAAGTGTTTGTAAAGTATCAATTCCAATTACCCTATCGCCTACAAGCATACCGACCTTTTTACCTGCTGCCTTTTTAGTAAATTTATCAATTATAAAAGGCATTCTCATTGATGTTAACGATTCTCCTTTAATTAAACGAGGAATAATATCTTTTGAAACTTGTATATCTATTTGCTTGCCATTACGGTTAACCTGAATAGTTTTGACATCATTCAATAATATATATGGAACTAATGCCGTATATTTTTCAATCTCCTGATTATCAACAGTTAAAATTTTGTCACCGTCCTGTAATCCTATATCAATACCGACTTCATCTGCTACAATTCCGTATTTCATGTTCTCTAATGGCAAATACTCTTCGCCCCAAACCTTTAAAACGGCAGCATAAATTAATACAGCCAATACCAAGTTGAATAGTACGCCGCCAATCATTATCAGCAAACGCTGTCCTGTGGTTTTTGAACGAAATTCATCGGGTTTTGGTGGCTGTTTCATCTGCTCTTTGTCCATGCTCTCATCAATCATTCCGGCAATTTTTACGTACCCGCCCAAAGGCAACCAGCCAATTCCATATTCGGTATCGCCTTTTTTGTATTTGAATAGCGAAAACCACGGGTCAAAAAACAGATAAAATTTTTCTACTCGCGTTTTAAAAAGTTTTGCAAAAATAAAATGCCCAAACTCATGTACTATCACAAGGATAGACAGACTTAACAATAACTGTGCAATTTTAATTACTATTTCCATTCTTTTATATTTATGTTAAATGTTGGTGTGCATTTTACTTATATTCCAACATAACTTTGTTAATATTCTATTTCTATCTCTGATTAATTAATGCTATAATTTGTATTATATTGTTATTCAATTAATTTTTTTTTGAAATTTCACAAATCCAAAAACTTCAATTTGATTCTGATTTATTCTAAAAACTACTGTATAGCCTTTAAAAATCAAGTCCCTAATTGTATGGTCTTCAAAGTAAATGGATTTTCTAAATACTTGTGGATTTGAAGGAATTGTTTTGATTTTTTCTAGTAATTCCTTTTTCATTTAACTAATCAAATTATTTGGTCTAATCTACTTTCAAGTTCACTTTGCGAAATAAATTTTGCAGTCCCATTCTGAATCTCATCAAATTCCTCTTGAAGATATTTCTTTGTTGAAATAAAATCTTGGTTTCCACTAACTATTTCTATCTCTTCCTTATTGAATTTACTCAATAACCAAAGAAAATTATCATAAACTTTGTCGTTTATTTTTAGCTGTATTGTGTGCATAAAATTATTTTTCACAAAGATACATAAAAGTACTTAACTTGTGTAAGTGATGTGTGAGAATTGTACAACGTAGATTCAACTTGAAAATACAAAACTACTGTAAATTAACCTGGATAAACCAAAAATATCAAATCACAATAAATTACATATGCTGAATAATTACCATTTACTTTATTAATGATAACACAAATTTATGTGTCTCATTGTTAGTTATTACATAATCGTTATAAGCCGGAGCTTTAATAAAATCAATATTATTAATAGCTTTTTCAATTAGTTCCGGTATTTGCATAAATCCAATTCTTTCTTTTAAAAAAGCATCTACGGCAACCTCGTTTGCAGCATTAACTATTGCAGGTGCGTTACCTCCTTTATCTAGTGCATTATAAGCTAATGCAAGACAAGGGAATTTAACCAAATCGGGTTGTTCAAACGTAAGGTTTGGGTAAAGTTTAAAATCCATGCGCGGAAAATCAGAGTGCCACCTATCAGGAAAACTCAATGCGTACTGTATAGGCAATTTCATATCGGGCAAACCCATTTGTGCTTTAATACTACCATCGGTAAACTGTACCATACTGTGTATTATACTTTGCGGATGCACTACAACATCAATTTGTCGGTTTTTAACTCCAAACAGCCATTTTGCCTCAATTACCTCCAGCCCTTTGTTCATCATTGTAGCCGAGTCGATGGTTATTTTTGCGCCCATTTCCCAATTTGGGTGTTTTAATGCCTGCTTTGGTGTAACTTTTCTTAGCTCATCAACTGTTTTATTCCGAAAAGGACCTCCCGATGCTGTTAAAATTATCTTTTCTATTTTTTCAGGTTCACCTGTTAAACATTGAAAAATTGCCGAGTGCTCTGAATCAACCGGAGTTATAAAAACATTGTTTTCCTTTACAAGCCTTGTTATTAAATCGCCTGCTACTACCAGTGTCTCTTTATTGGCAAGTGCAATGTTTTTACCTGCCTCAATAGCCTTAATGGTAGGTTGCAGCCCGGCATAACCAACCATAGCAGTTACAACTGTATTTACAGTACCCATTTGTACTACCTGACTAATTGAATCGCTACCGGCATAAACTTTAATATCTAAACTAATAAGAGCATCTTTAACTTTTTTATATTGGTTTTCATCGACAATTACCACTGCGTTTGGCTTAAATTCTTTTGCTTGTTTAATAAGCAGATCACCATTTTTGTTGGCAGTAAGCACTTCTACAGTTAATTTATTAGGGTGCGCCCGTACAACATCAAGGGTTTGTGTTCCTATTGACCCCGTAGAACCAAGTATAGCAATGTGTTTATTCATGAAACAGTTATATTAAAATACGATATAATCACAAGGGTTGAGGGGTTTTCCATTATGCCATATTTCAAAGTGCAGATGCGGACCTGTTGTTAGTTCGCCGGTGTTGCCTATTATGGCAATTGCTTCACCTGCTTTTACCCTGTCGCCCATCTTTTTTAATAGTTGGCCATTATGCTTATAAATAGAAATGATATCATTACTGTGCTGTACCTGTATCACATAACCGGCCTCGAGCGTCCAGCCTGCCATAATTACCGTTCCGTCAAGTATATTTAAAATTGGCTCATTTAGGTTCGAAACAATATCAATACCAAAATGATTACCGGCAGCATCGTACAAATTTGTAACAGTACCTGTTAAAGGGCAATAAAAATGCAACTTATTAATCTCATACTTTTGTTGAACAGGTTGATAATTGATTGCCGACACGTTATATCGATCTTCCTCCAGCACTTGAACTCTTAAAACGGAGTCGAAATTATATTTTTGAAAGGAGATATTAGTAACCTCAGGCAATGAATCGGAATTGTTAATATAGGAATTTGTCTCTTTTCCACGTAGTATTAATCTAATGTTTTCAATATATTGATCGCGTATTCTGATTTGCTGTTCCAACGAGTCCATTCGTATTGCATTTTGCAGATATATCCATCTGATATTACCATCGGGGTAACCGGGTATATACTCACGTAAAGGTGTAAACGAAACCAATACAATTCCTATTGTCACCAAAAAAACACCAATCAAACCTATCCATACCATAAAATTCATACGTGAAAGCACAGCATACCAAATGTCTTCAAGTGTATCTTCATTTAGTATTACTAAACGATAGCGGTTTTTTAGTTTATCAAAAAATTTATTTTTGCCTTTTGGTTTTTTCATTTACCATTTTAATTAATTCGTGCAAAGATATAAAAGTTTATTAGTTGTATTAAGGGCTTACTAAAAAATAACTTCCGATTTTTATAAACTCTGTTAAATCATAACTTTGCTATTTATACAGGATAAACATCTTTTACACAAAAAAAAATTAAAAATACTTACAGTAACCACAACTTTCGATAGGTTTGATGTTACACCAACATAAGTTTTGTTAAACTTTTCGGAGTATAATATGTACACTACGTAATCCATAGGTATAAAAAAACCTCCTGAATAGCTTCAGAAGGTTTTGTAGTAGCGGGGACCGGACTCGAACCTGTGTCCGCCGCGGCGGATATGAGCCCGATTTATGTCATATCATTTTTTTTAGATTTTTAATCCATTCACGACCTTTTCCAGTTTTTAGCTCTTTTTCTTTTTTTAAAGCTTGTGCTTTTGTTTCAAAAAATTCAATATAAATAACTTTCCAAGGTCTATATCTTATAGTCCATCCTTTTGTGCCAAGCAAATTGTGTGAACGGAATCTTGCAATTAGGTTTGATGTTACACCAACATAAGTTTTATTAAACTTTTCGGAGTATAATATGTACACTACGTAATCCATAGGTATAAAAAAACCTCCTGAATAGCTTCAGAAGGTTTTGTAGTAGCGGGGACCGGACTCGAACCGATGACCTTTGGGTTATGAGCCCAACGAGCTACCAACTGCTCCACCCCGCAATATATTTTTAATATTTTTATTTTAGAACTTACTTTTCTTTCTTTAGCGGATGCAAAAATACTGCTTTATTTGTAAACAACAAACTTTTTTTAAAAAATCAATAAAGCTTAAAACCTGCAAAGACCATGAATGGATAAAAACAACTATTTATTATAATTGCAATAATTATTTTTAAATAGTAATTTAACAGCTTTAATTGTACAACAAAGCACTATCATATGAAAATAAAAATACTTCTAACCCTATTATCTGTTTTTGTAATTATAAATTCATCAAAAAGCCAAATAACTCTACAAAATATTAATACTGAAACTTTTACAGAAACCACCCCTTATATTTGTTTTGATGGCAGTAAACTTGTTTTTTTATCGAATAAAAGTGGTGCGTTTGAAATATATCAGTGTACTAAAAAGGATAAGCAAACATGGTCTGACCCTGAATTAATTACATTTGAAGGTGGCTCATTGGGTATTGGCATACAAATTCAAGATCCTGCATTAAACGCCATGGGCGATATTCTGTACTTTTCGGCTCAACTTGAAAATTCAAAAGGAGGCAAAGACATATACTATTCAATACTTAAAGATAACAAATGGCAAAAACCTGAAAACATTGAACAAGTAAATTCTTTTATTGATGAAACCTCTCCTATGATTTCGGCAGATAATAACTATCTGTTTTTTGCCAAAAAATTTAATGGCGAAAAAAAAGATGAGTTTATATATAAAATATACTATTCTAAGTATAATAACAATAAAAATATATGGATTGAATCTGTTCCTGTATCTGATAAGATAAACAGTTCAGATGAAAATTATCCATTTTTTTCTGCCGATAACAGGGTTTTGTATTTCTCGTCTAAAAAAGATAATGAACTTGATGGGTATAACCTGTACATGACAAAAATGATTGCAGAAAATGTATGGACAGAACCAGAACCTCTGAGTGGAATGAATACTGATTTTGATGACATACGACCATCAAAGGCTGCCAATAGCAATCAGTTGTACTACTCTCAATACTTAAAAAAACGAAAAGAAACCCTTGGCAAAATATATGTTGGTAACCTGCCAAAAAATATGCAACCACGCAATGTATTTGAATTTAATGGTAATATTACCGATGCTGCTGGCAATAAACCCATTGATGCTGCTATTGTGGTTCGCTATAGCGATAATATGGAAAATATAGGTAAGCAATATACTAAAATGCCCGAGGGCAGCTATCATTTTTACTATCCGCAAGGACGAAAATTGGAGTTTGAAGTGTATAGTAAAAATTATTCACATTCGTTTTTTGAATATGATGCCGGTTATAATACAAAAATACCTGATAAACCAATAACCACCAACATACAATTATTTAACGAATCGGTACTGCTGCTTAACGTTTTTGATGAGGAAATTTTTGAGCCTTTAAAAGGTAATATTAAACTATTTAATAATACAGACGATGATATATCAGAAAATAGAATATCATATAAAGGCAATGGCAGATATGAATTAAAATTGGACTTAGGAAGTATTTATAAAATTATTGTTGAATCAAAAAATTATGAAGAGTACAGTTTTAGCTTTGACTTAACCGGAATAATTCAGTATGATGAATTTGAAAAGGATATTGAACTAAAACCGGTAAAAGTGCAATTTGAAATTAATATTGTCGATATTGAAACTGATGAAGTTATTGATGAAGTGGAAATTATAATTACCAACCTAGAAAAAAACGAAACTATTATAAAAAGGATTAGAAAAGATGAGAACGGAAAATTCATAGTTAATTTACGCGATGGCGATAAATATGAAATTAATGTTAATGGACCCAAAGGATATGCTTTTTATAATACAAAGGTTGATATGGCATCGTCAGATAGTAAAAAACTTGATGTAAAACTACAGTCGCTAAAAGCAAAAACCAAACTGGTACTAAACGATATAACATTTGAGACAAATTCGGCTGAGCTTAATGCCAGCTCATTTGAAGAGCTTGACCGTGTTGTAAAGCTATTAATTGATAATCCTGAAATTAAAATAGAAATTGCAGCCCATACCGATGACGTTGGCTCACATAGCTATAACGAAAAATTAAGCCATAAAAGGGCACAATCGGTGGTAGATTATTTGATATCTAAAGCCTTGGATATTAATAGACTTATTGCAAAAGGTTATGGAGAAACAGCTCCGATTGCAGCAAACGATTCAGATGAAAACCGTGCAAAAAACCGAAGAGTAGAGCTGAAAATTATTGATGTTAATGAAAATGCTGAAAACAATGAATAGATATTTAATACTGTTTACATTTATAGTTAGCTGTTTTGCAGCTCAAGGACAAACTAATGTATTGAAATACAAAGATGTATTTGAAATAGCACAAAATGAGTCTGAAAGCAAAGCTTATG
>CBDUWQ010000073.1:0-16637 GCA_965370965.1 uncultured Bacteroidales bacterium | reverse complement strand
ATAAGAAAAAGCTTTTATAAACACAACAAAACTTTTTAAAAAAACTAACCGCAGAGAAGCAGAGGGACGCAGAGAAAAATAAACAAAATACTCAACATACCTTAAGCGACCTTTGTGGTAAAAATAAAGTCCACCACGAAGGCTGTTTATATTAATTAGAAAGTACCCCACTTATTAATCGAAAAGTATTCCACTTATAAAAAACTTGCCAGCAGTCAAGTTACAACTCATAAGATTCTTCAATTTTGCGTTTGACTGAGCTCACGCCGAAGGCTCGGAATCTCTGCCTGTACTGCCGTTTCGGCAGTCAGGAGATCGACTAATCATTTCAGTTCACTAACGTTTCCCGATATTCGAGACAAGCTCTGAAATAATAGTCTAACTGATTAACGCCATGATGATAGTTTATATGAAAGTGTAAAATAGATAATGTTGTTATGCTGGCCTTCATCCATAAAAGAACCATACCCTTTTGAATATGGTCTAACTGCCAATAATGAATAAGAGAAAAAAGCCCCAACATCAATTTTATCGTTAAAATGGTAACTCAAACCCAAAACAAATGCCAAATCAAATTTATTAAACGGTGGGTCAGCCTCTTCAATATCATTATTGCCCTTTTGTTCAAGTGCTTTTATTAAATAACCTAATGACATTCCTACCTCAAAATCAACTTTTTTAAAATGCTGATAACGAATAGTTAGCGGTATTTCCATATAATGCAATTGCGCCTTATAATAAATCCCTAATTTGCTGTTAACATATTTGCTTCCCTTTTGAGCATAACGCAAACCAAATTGCCATAACACTTTTTTTGTAATATTTCTGTTTATATATCCTCCGGTAATCAGTCCTCCTTTATTATAGCCATTAAAGGTGTCGCCATCAAGCTGCGATGCTACTCCGCCTGCATAAATACCGGCATTAAATTCTTGCGGAAAGCTATATGTTGAAAGCATTAAAATAAGAGTTAAAAAAGAGATTGCTTTTTTCATTTGTTTTTCTTTTTATGGTTTTATTAATATTTATTGCAAAGTCCGTTATGCTCAATAAACTTCCTGTTATTTACTTATAAACCACACGATACAATCGTGCGGCAGCGGGGTTTTATACATACTTTTCTATTTTTTTCTCTAACTCTAAAGTTCCCTCTCCCCCACCTTTTTGTATAATTGTAAAATCCAGTCCGTAAGGGATATCAATACTGTTTGGGTCGATTAAAAACTTTGGTATCTCTCTTTGAGTATAACTAACCAGCCCCGCCGCAGGGTAAACATTTAGCGAAGTGCCAATAACCACAAAAATATCGGCTTTGCTAACAATAGGTACAGCCTCGTCCATAGCCGGAACAGCCTCGCCAAACCATACAATATGAGGCCTTAGCTGTGCTCCCTTGTCGCATGTGTCGCCAAGTTTTATGGTTTTGGTTCCAATATCATAAATTAAGTTGGGGTATTTTACGCTGCGCACCTTTGTTAGTTCGCCATGCAGGTGTAAAATATTTTTGCTGCCTGCCCTTTCGTGCAGGTTGTCAACATTTTGAGTAATTATATGCACGTCAAATTTTTGTTGTAAACGGGCAAGTGTTTTATGCCCCTCATTGGGTTCAACCTCGCCAAGCTGTTTGCGGCGCTGGTTATAAAACTCTAACACCAATTCGGGGTTTTGCTGAAAAGCCTCGGGTGTTGCCACATCCTCAATTTTATACTTATCCCATAAACCACCGCTATCTCTAAATGTACTTATACCGCTTTCGGCACTCATACCGGCTCCTGATAAAACCACCAACTTTTTTTTTGCCATGACACTATATTTAATTATTCAATTCTACTAACTTCAAACCCTTGTTCAACCCAATCGTCCAATCCGTTTTTAAGATTTACTACTAAGTTAAAATTGTTTTTTAAAAGCAATTGGCTTGCCTGTAAACTTCTTACACCCTCGTTACAATATATTAAAACAGGAGTATCTCTATCTAAGGTGTCAGTTATGTTAAACAAATCATTTTTTGTTGGTGCATTAATTGCGCCTGACAAAGCATTTGCTTTAAATTCGCTAATTGTTTGAACATCAATTATTATCTCATTACTGCACGAATCAATTAAATTTTGAAATTCAATGGCATTTGCATCAATTACTTTGTTTGTTTTGAGTTGTGAGTATCCATTTATAGTAATTATTACGAAGCTTATATGTAGTAGTATTTTTTTAAAGGGCATTTGTCTTTGTATTATTTGTTATTATTCAATGTCATTAGTGCTATTGCTCATCAATTGGTTGTATGGTGTTATACCATTTTAAAATCAGAATTACTGGTCTCCCCGAGAAAAACGGGAGTAAACAATGCCGATGTAGAATCAAAACTGATATACAAATGCTAATGAAGTATATCGGTAACTTTGATTCAAAATTGGTATTACTGATTTGATGGAGCAAACCGGCTGGAAGCTGATGATCCAAATATCTTCTACCCCATCGCTACCATATAATTGTATCATATCATAAATATCAATAATTAGTTGGTTTTACCGTACACACAGCATTATCGCTAAGAGTGCCAAATATTAACTAACGTTTATTAATTCTGCCAATATCGTATCTGAAATAAAAATACCTTTGTCGGATAAAATTACACTATTATTTCTTAAAAAAACAGTTCTGCTTTCAATAAACGGTTGTATTTCTTTAACAAAACTCTTTTCCTTTTCCTGTCCAAATATTTCGCCAACTTTTTTTAGGTTTACCCCCCACTTTGTCCGCAGCCTTGTGATTAAATACTCGTTATATTTATCATTATCGGTTAGTGTTTCCGATTCATAATATTTTTTGTTTTGCTGAACCCCGCCAAGGTATTTATCTAAATCGGCCACGTTCCACCGGCGTGTATCTAAATTATAGCTATGTGCCGAAGGGCCCAAGCCCAAGTATTTTTGCTGTTGCCAATAGCTTGTGTTGTGCTTTGAATAAAACCCGGGTTTGGCAAAATTTGAAATCTCGTAATGCTCAAAACTGTTTGCTTTTGCCCACTTTATTAGTGTTTTAAATTGCTCTATGCTTTTATTCTCATTAACGGGTGTCAGTTTGCCGGATTTTACCAATGCCCCAAACTTGGTTGCAGGCTCGTACGTGAGGTGATAAGCCGATAAATGTTGGATATTTAACTTTTGCATCTGTTCCAAATCTTGCTCCCATTTTTTTATTGAAAGGTTTGGCAAACCGTAAATTAAGTCGGTGCTAATATTTGTAAAACCTGCATTTTGGGCTTGCTGCACACATTCAATGGCTTGATGGCTGTTGTGCCTTCTGTTCATTTTTACCAGTTGTGTGTTTTGAAAACTTTGAATGCCGATACTTAATCTGTTAACAGGTGTGCTTTTTATGCCTTTAATATATGCATTTGTTAAATCGTCGGGGTTTGCCTCAAGTGTAATTTCAGGTGCAGGCTCAACAATAAAGTCTGAGTAAACAGCATCAATTATCCGGTTTATTTCGTCAATAGTTAGTAATGATGGCGTTCCTCCTCCAAAATAAATGGTGTTTATTTTTTCTGTATTTAGCCAGCTCTTACGTTGCTGCATCTCTTTTAACAATGCATCAATAAATTCAGGTTTTTTAGATGTGTGGGTAGTTTTGTAAAAATCGCAATAGTGGCAGCGCTGCCTGCAAAATGGTATATGTATATATATGCCTGCCATGTATTTGGTTTTGTTCAAAGGTTTCTAACAAACTTATTTTTATTAAAAAAAATTCATTTACATGATGTTCTCTTCTTTTTGAGATACATATTCATGAAATTTTAGTTTATAAGCAACAAATTTATTACCTTTTTATTGATGCCTTTTTTTTACCAACGGCGGTTCTTTTTTTTATCTTTACATAAATGTGCTTTATACGGGTCTTTTCAACTTCTCTCTCGTCAATGTCAAAATGTTTGTTTAATGATTTTATTAATGGTGTTAATTTTAAAAAACCATAGTTTCGAGGATCAAAATCAGGTTTCTTTTTAATAATCAAAGCTCCCACTTCTGCAAGAAATGCCCATCCGCTATCATCTGCTAAGTCTTCAATTGTTGATTCCAATAATTTAACAATTACATTGTTAATCTTTTCAAATTCAGCTGCCTGATGTAACTCTTTACTTTTTATTAAAGATGGTTTAGAAGAAGTCTTCCGAATTTCTGAAGCCCCAATAATTTCAATGTAAATAAATTTATCACAGGCAACAATAAATGGGTTCGGTGTTTTCTTTTCACCAATTCCGATAACCAACATGCCCGATTCCCTTAACCTTGTTGCTAACCGTGTAAAATCACTATCACTGGAGACAAGACAAAACCCATCAACTTTCTGACTGTGTAAAATGTCCATGGCATCTATAATCATAGCCGAATCAGTTGCGTTTTTACCTGTTGTGTAGCTATATTGCTGAATGGGCGTTATTGCATGTTCAAGTAATGCGGGCTTCCAACCAGAAACAGTTGGCTTTGTCCAATCTCCATATATTCTTTTAATTGTTGGTAAACCAAGTTTTGCAATTTCACCCAACATTCCTTTTATATTCGAGTAAGGAATGTTATCAGCATCTATTAGTACTGCTAATTTCAAATCGGTTTTATCTCTCATTATCGCCTGTTTTAATTCAACTGTCAACCATTTTTATTTTACGTTTATCAAAGCTACTAAAAAAATATTGTAACTGTATTTATTTCATTTTTATCTGTGCTTTCGTTGTGTAAACATTTGTTATATACAGAACCAATCTACAAACAAATTGTTATGTCTTCAAATTTTATAAGTAAAAATTTATATATTACCTTCCTTTTATCTAAAATCATTAAAAATGGATAAAGTTTCTACAATTATTTTAGCATCTTCTCTGATTATTATCATGTTAGGAATGGGTTTGTCGTTGGTTATTGACGATTTTAAAAGAGTTGTTTTATATCCCAAAGCCATTTTGATAGGCTTAGTAAACCAGATAATAATTCTACCTCTTATTGGTTTTACTATTGCTACACTATTTCACATAAAACCTGAAATTGCTGTTGGAATTATGATATTGGCAGCCTGCCCTGGTGGACCTACCTCGAATTTAATTGCCCATTTGGCTAAGGGTGATTTAGCTCTATCTGTTTCTCTTACTGCAATAAGTAGTTTTATTACCATTTTAACTATTCCGTTTATCGTAAATTTTGCTCTCATACATTTTTTAGCCGATGGACAAATAATCAAACTGGATGTAGTACAAACTATAATCCAAATTTTTATAATTATTGTAATACCGGTAAGTATTGGAATGCTAATCAGGCATTTTAAAGAAAGTTTTGCATTAAAAATGGCTAACCCGGTACGCAAGGCTTCCGGAATCGTTATCACTTTAGTTATAATCGGTATTGTTGTTAAAGAGCGAGAAAATTTTGTGTCGTATTTTCAACAAGCCGGTATAGTTGCTTTGGTTTTAAATGTTGCTACCATGATGGTTGGGTTTTACTCTTCAAAATTATTCAAGATAAAAGATAAGAGGGCTATTTCTATCTCTATTGAATCGGGTATTCAAAATGGAACACTCGCTATAACCATTGCTGTTGTATTGCTCGGCAATAGTGCATTTGCAATTGCTCCTGCTATATATAGCTTGCTTATGTTTTTTACGGGAGGAGTAGTAATATATTATGGAATTAAAAAAGGCAAAGCTGCTATTGAAAATTAATCTACATTATTCACAAACTCAAATAAGAATTAGCATTGTTTTGAGTGTTTTTCTTTAAAACTTTAATTAGTTCTACTTTACTACTTTAAAAAACTATTTAAAACAGTTGTATTTTTCGTTGTTAACTTTTATAAAAAAAATATTCTTGTCAAAATGATACTTCTTCAACTAAAAACACCAAAAAAATAAAGTCGTAAAGTAAAATTAGAGCCAATTAGTGAAATCAATAAATCCAATTTATTTCTCCTTACCACCCTCTTTTAAAAGCTTAATGTTTATTGGCTCCATATAAACCATGCAGCCTTTTTTCATCTCTTTTAGTTTTGGTTCAATAAGTTTATAAAACTGCTCAAGTGCAACGGTTTTATCAACCATTTCAATAACTATTGGCAGTTTTTCGGTAAGTTCCCAAAATTTTGATGTGCTTACTTTTTTGCTGCTCAGCCCATACCCCATAACACCTCGGTAAACAGTTACCCCCGCAATATTTTTTTCTTTGGCAAGATAAACTATATATTCATAAAGCAGCTTTGTACCAATGCGGTCGGTTGAGCTGGCATAAAATTTTAATACACTATAATTATCTGTATTCATACTATAACAAATTTGAAGTTGTAAAACCTAAATAAACAGCCACAAAGCCCAACATTACGCTTAACCCGGTATATATTAATAATGAAAACACCTGACCGTTGTGCATTAGCATAAGGTTTTCGTTGGTAAACGACGAAAAAGTTGTAAACCCTCCACATAGTCCTACCATAAGCAGCAAGCGCAGTTCGGGGGTCATAATCATACTTTTTTCTGATATTCCGGTAAGCAAACCAATAATGTAGCTGCCCACAATATTAACTGTTAATGTGCCTATTGGTATTGACCAAACATCAATTGTAAGGTTTAACTTTGATACAAAATAGCGTGCAACACTACCTGCAAAACCACCCAAACCAACTAGCAATATATTTTTAATCATTATGTTTCAAATTTATTTCAGGTTATTAAACCTAACCTGAATTATGCATAAATTTATCTATTCCAAAGCCAAATGCAAATAAAAAGAATGCCTGCCATACAGTCAGGCTCAAAATCCGATTCTCATCCCGAAAAACATCGGGACTGTGAGTCGAATTCCTGCGCGCTCCCCTTTATTTATTGTATTTTGACTTTTCATAACAAAAAACTCATGCATAATTCAGGCTAACAGGTTTCACTTTATAAAGAGCAAGCAAATTACATCTAATAAACTATTAATCAACAAAAATATGTTAGGTCTTGTGGATTTAAGATAAAATAACACAATTAATATTTGATATAATTAAACTTAAAAAACACTTAATTTGTACTATTATCAGGATTAAAAAACGACTTGCTCCCTAAATGTTTTATGCGTTTACGACTTCTGAAAAACATATAAATAATAAGGGGGATAAATAATATCAATAATATCTCTTTTCCGCTCATTAAAATAAAATCGTAACTGCCATGAAATAAAAAGGGGAAAATAAAAGCCAATAGCATATACCTTTTTCGCTTGCTTGGAATAAATTTTGCCTGCCCCAGCCAATAACCCATCATAACGCCAAACATAGCATGTGCAGGCACTGCCGTAAAAGCTCTCATTAAACCCACTTTAAGTCCATTGTCGTTTCCAAAAACATAACTTACATTCTCAACCAATGCAAACCCAAGGCTAACAAATACAGCATATACAATACCGTCAAACTTTTCGTTAAAATTGGGGTTTTTCCATATCAGAATTAAAACAGCAAATATTTTAAATGCCTCCTCAACCAATGCAGCGACCATAAAAGCTGTCCACGCAGCATTTTGCAAGTCAGGCAAATTAGCTCCAAATTGGTCTATTTTTCTTTCAAAATAAATTATGGGCAAAACAATAACACCACCTGCAACCAAACCTTCAAAAAGCAGGCTTAAAGGCTCGCGCTCATATTTGTCGCGATAATATATATACGTTAAAATAATTAATACCGGTGCTGCCGAAATAAGTAATAAATTAATCATGTAAAATGTTTTTAAAACATAATAGTACTATTATGTTTTACATTCCTATTTCGTTTTTTTTTGCGAGTTGAATTCCTGCGCTCTCTTTTATTTATTGTATTTTGACTTTTCATAACAAAAAACTCAGGTAAAATTCAGGTTAAGTATTGTCAATTAATTTAGTTTCTTTTTGGTTTTCAATCACAAAATGAAATTCTGACCCAACTCCTAATTCCGATTCTACCCAAATTTTACCATCCAGCGATTCTACCAAATTTTTACATATTGAAAGACCTAAGCCGCCACCTCTGTAAATGTTTGATTTAGAAGTTTCAATTTTAAGAAAACGGTCGAATATTTTAGTTAATGCCTTTTTATCAATACCAATGCCCGTGTCTTTTACAACAAAATGAATTGATGAATTAATTATTTTATACGAAAGTGTTATTTTCCCTTCATTTGTGTATTTTAACGCATTGCTCATTAAATTATTTAAAATCTGAATTAAGCGTAAACTATCGGTAATAAATTCAAATTTTGTGTTTTCGTCAGGCTTAAATTCAATCTTAATATTGCTATTATTTTCTTCAATACTTACTTTAAATGAGATATAAACAGCATTAGTTATACTAAAAATGTTTATTTTTTTATATACAAATTTCAATTGTCCCGATTCAATTATAGATATATCTATAATATCATTAAGAAGCGATAAAAGAGTGCTCCCATTGGTTTTTATATGCCCAATATATTCTTCTTTTTTTTCAGGGGTAACATTTGCCATTAATAAAACATCAGAAAATCCAATAATAGCGTTTAAAGGTGTTCTTATTTCATGACTCATATTTGACAGAAATGATGATTTTAACCTATCCGATTCCTCAGCCTGAAGTTTTGCCTTTTCTAATTCTTTAGTTCGGTTTTTTACTTTTTTTTCAAGTTCATCATTAAATTTTTCAAGTTCCTTCTTTTGCTTTGTAATTTGATCGCGTTGACTGTTAGCCATATTTCGCTGAGTTTCAATTTCTTCATTTTGTGCGCTTAATTCTTCTGTACGCTCAATTACTGTTTTTTCCAAATTTAAATTTACTTTCTTTATATTTCCATTTCTTAAAATATTGAATAAATAAATTAAGAAAATCAACAAAATAATTTCTAATGAATAAAACCATTTTTGTTTCCAATATGGCGGTATAATTATTAATTCAAGAGATTTTGTATTGTTACAAAATTTTTGTTCGCTATTTGTTGATTTAACTTCAAGGGTGTATTTTCCCGGTGGTAAATTTGTAAATGTTACAGAATTTTTTGTTCCTAAAAGAATCCACTCCTTAGTATTTGGCAGAACCCTATAAGCATATTCTATTTTTGATGTTGAATTTAAGTCAATTGCAATAAAACCAATGTGAATCAATTTTTCTTTATAGTTAAGTTCAATTGTATTTGTAAATAATATTGATTTTGATAATGGAGCTTTATTATATCTTTTTATCCCGGGACTAATTTTTTCTCCGTTTAATTCAATGTTTGTAAATTGGATTTTTGGTTGGTGGATTTGTCTATGAATACTATCAGGGTAAAATGCAGTAATACCATTTATTCCACCAAACATAATTAGCCCATCATGTAATTTAACAGTTGCAATATTAAATTCACTACTCTGCAACCCATCTGCTATATCATAATTAATTATTGAAAACGATTTTTTATCAATTTTTGATATACCCAAGCTTGTAACTGCCCACATATGATTTTTGTGTTCAACAACTCCAAGGGTTGTATTTGAAGGTAATCCTTTTTTAGTATTAATTATTTTGGAGGTATTCGTTTCAGGATTATATTTTATTAGTCCATTTCTTGATGAAATCCACAAAAACCCCTCAGAGTCTTCAGACAAATATGTAAACTCTTGGTTATTATTTTTATCTAAAATACTGTCTATTACTATCTCAATAAATGAATCGGATTCAAAAATATATTGGTTTAACCCATTTAATGTAGCAATCCATAATCGTCCTTTACTATCTGATAAAATATCCCATATTAAATTATAGCTTAAGTATTTGATTTTATCATCAGTAACATATCTTTTAAAATTGTCTTTATTTTTATTATATCTAGCTAATCCGTCGTATGTTCCTACCCATATATTGCCATTTTTATCTTTTTCAAATGCAAAAACGGCATCACCCGGTATGCTTGTTGAGTCATTATAAACACAACGATAGTTTTTGAATTCTTTTTTTGATACATCATATCTGCTAACTCCATTTAGCCCCCCTATCCAAATGTATTTTTCTTTGTCATATAATATCTCCCATATCCTATTACTACTAATTGAATTTTTAGCGCTAGATAAAAAATTGTTAAAAGTATTCTCTGTCCTGTTCCAAATGCTTATCCCTTTCAATGTTCCTATCCACACGTTGTTTTCGTTGTCTTCCTCTAAACAAAAAATATTATTATCGATAAGATTGTTTTCTCCCAGTTTTTGGTAAATGTGATAAAACTCCTTTTGTTTTAGGCTAAACCAGGCAGCTCCTTTGCCATGAAAACCAATCCAAATATTTTTGGCATTATCTTCAAATAATGACCTAATATGGTTTTCAGCTAGCGAATTAAGATTATATGGGTTGTTTTGAAGTAATTTTATTGTCTGATTTTTCTTTTTATAATATAGTCCATCACTAGCTGTTCCGATCCAAATTGTCCCTTCTGAATCGGTTAATGACGCAGTAATTTCATTGGTAATATTATTGTATAACGAAAATTTATTTGCTTTTTTATTGTATAAATATGCCCCTTTTAATGAGCCTATTAGTAAAAAATTGTTGTTTACCTCATTAATTGAATTAATTACATTATTATCATATGAGTCATATCCGTTAGCTTCATTGTAAAATACTTGAAACTTATTGCTTTTTTTCTCATATTTTAATAACCCTCCTCCAATTGTTCCAATCCAAATATTGTTGTTTTTGTCCTCAAAAATAGTGTTAAGCTCAAAATTAGGCAAGGCGTTAGCTTTATTTGAATTAATCGGAAAGCTAATTATTGTTTCATTTTTTGGATTATATATGCTAATACCCCTTTGAGTTAGTATCCAAATTAAACTATCGGAGCTTGCTAAAATGCTAACAACAATATTGCTTTGTATTGATATGGGTTTAGAACTGATAGTTATTGCATGAAAAGATTCAGTAATGGGGTTAAAAACATTTACGCCTCCACCTTCTGTAGCTATATATAGTTTGTTGTTGTAATCTTCACAAATGTCATAAATACTGTTGTTTGAAATTGTTAATGAATTATTATATTGTGCTGTGAAGCGTTTATTCGCTTTACCGTCAAACTTATTAAGCCCATCATATGTTCCCAACCAAATATATCCTTGAGCATCTTGATGAGCACATAATACGGTACTTTGTGTTAAACCATCATTTAAAGTAATAGTTTTATATATTATTTCTTTTGTTTGAGAAACAGCAACATTACTAATAATAAATAAATAAATAAATAACTGATTTTTAATATTCATCACCCCCCTTTGTTCATAATTCAATTAAGTATCATAAATGTAACTATTTATTTTTAAATTTTTGTGTGAAAGTGTTATTATGATTAAACATTATATCAATAGTAGTATCAATTTTGTTAATATTCCAAATTATCAGCATAACTTTATCAAATAACAGGCATAATTTGTATTTTCACGCTCTACAATTTTTTTACTTTTTTAATGATTGATAAGACTACCATAGATAAAATTTTTGATGCAGCAGATATTGTTGAAGTTGTATCTGATTTTGTTAGTCTTAAAAAAAGGGGGGTCAATTACCTTGGGCTCTGCCCTTTTCATAACGAAAAAACACCATCGTTTACCGTTTCTCCTGCCAAAGGAATTTATAAATGTTTTGGGTGTGGCAAGGGTGGCAATGCCGTAAACTTTGTTATGGAACACGAGCAACTGTCGTATGTTGAAACGTTAAAGTGGATAGCAAACAAATACCACATTGAAGTAATTGAAAAAGAGGTAACACCCGAACAGCGCGAGCAGCAAGATGCCCGCGAGAGTATGTTGATTGTTACAGCTTATGCACAAAAAGTGTTTAGCCATAATTTAACCGAAACCGAAGAGGGTAAAGCTGTTGGCTTGTCGTATTTTATTGAGCGTGGTTTTACCGACAAAACAATTAAAAAATTTGAGCTGGGTTACTGCCGAAAAATCCGCGACAGCTTTACCAAACAGGCTTTGACAAAAGGGTACAAAGAGAAATACCTGATTGGTACAGGGCTAACCATAAAAAGAGAGGACCAAACCTATTTTGACAGGTTTAGCGAGCGCGTAATGTTCCCTATCCATAACCTAATGGGCAAGGTAATTGCATTTGGGGGACGTACGCTTGGCACCAACAAAAAAATTGCAAAATATCTTAATTCGCCCGAGTCGGATATTTACCACAAAAGCAATGTTTTATACGGCATTTATTTTGCAAAAAAAAATATTATAAAAAACAACAAATGCTATTTGGTTGAGGGTTATACCGATGTGCTAAGTATGCATCAGGCAGGAATTGAAAATGTTGTAGCATCGTCGGGTACAGCACTTTCTGCAAACCAAATACGACTAATAAAACGCTTTACACCAAATATTACGGTATTATACGATGGCGATGCCGCGGGAATAAAAGCAGCTCTACGGGGTATTGACCTTGTACTTGAAGAGGGGATGAACGTAAAAGTTGTTTTGCTGCCCGATGGTGAAGACCCTGATTCATATGCACATAAACACAATGCTACCGAGTTTTACGATTTTATTAAAGAGAATGAAAGCGATTTTATTTCGTTTAAAACAAATTTGCTTTTAGACGATGTAAAGGGTGACCCGGTTAAAAAAGCCAATCTTATTACCGATATTGTACGTACTGTTGCAGTTATTCCAAATAGTATTACCCGAGCCCTTTATGTAAAAGAGTGTGCCACACTAATGGGTGTTGATGAAAAAATACTGCACGTTGAAATAAACAAAATCCTTTATAAAAAACGTGAACAAAGTTGGAAACGTGAACAAACGGCACCTGTTAACCCATCGGGGCAAGCCCTTAATTTACAACTGCCTGTTACCAGTAAATTTGAGCTTTTTGAAAAAGAGATTGTAAGGCTATTATTAAATTACCCTAAAAAAGTTTTGTTCACAATATCGGGAAACGATGAACACCCTGAAGAAAATATTATTGCCGCAGACTATATTTTTCGTGAACTTGAAAACGAAATAGAAATACAGAACCCCGGATATAAGCTTGTTTTTGATGAGTTTAAATTGCAAATGGCTACCGGTAATATTCTTAACAGCAGTTACTTTATTAACCATGAAAACCAGCTTATTTCAAAAATAGCTGCCAATTTACTGGCCGAGGGACACCAAATAAGCAAAATGTGGAGCAAAAAAGGCACTTACATAAATACCGAAGAAGATAATTTGAAAAGTGTTGTTGATAATGCTATTGCAGGCTATAAATATGAGCTTGTTATAAATATTTTACAAGATATTGAACAAGAGTTAAAAGCCCTTACAAACAAACCCGATAAAGAGGATGCCATGGACAACCTATACGAAAAATACATGCTTTATACCCAATTTAAAATAGATATATCGAAAACATTGGGCGAGCGTATTATATTAAAACGGTAATATTTTATCTGTTTAAAAAATGCCACGAATGAACTAATACCAATTTATAAAGCAAAACACCCGATATAAACCATTTCTATTTTCCTTTTTCTTCGTTGAAAAATATTTCAATAAACATAGCTATTCAAAGAATTTACGCCTTGATAAAGAAAAATATACTCTAATTTATATCGGGCGTTTTGCATCACAATTGGTATAAAAGACTCACTGATATAAAAAAATCTTATTAACATATTTGCCAATTACATAAATAATTACTATACTTCTAATTCATTTCAAAATTGGGCGTTTTTTAAAATTTTTATTGTAGGTAAAATGAAAAACCAAAATACAAATATTATATTTTTATTAGTGCTGATATTTGCGAGTTTTACAAGCTGCAACAATAACAAGATAAGCCGCTCGGAAAAATATGGCGGAACCTTTAGAATAAATACCAGCGATGTGCCCGATATAATTTTTCCGGGTCAAGTTTTAAAAGCAAGCGAACAGCTAATAATAAATCAGGTATATGTGGGCTTATTAAAATATAACCCCCGTAATATTGAAATTGAACCATCGCTTGCAAAAAATTGGCGCATTGAACGCAATAAAACCCTTTATACATTTTATTTGCACAATAATGCTTATTTTCAAAAAGATGCCTGTTTTATACCCAATAATACAAGAAAAATTGTTGCCCAAGATGTAAAATACAGTATTGAACAAATTGCCCGTTTTCATGTATTAAACCAACACGAAATTTCATCGCAATTAGCAAATATTATCGGCTCTGAAACTATCCTTGAATCAAATACTCAAAACGATTCATTACATATTTCGGGAATTGAGGCGGTTAATGATACTACAATAATTTTTCAATTAAAAGAACCCGACCTACTGTTTGTTCATTATTTGGCCAGTACCAATAGTTTGGTTTTTGCCCACGAGGCTTATAAAGCATACGGTTTTAAAAATACTGTTGCCTCAGGTGCATATAGTTTTTACTATCCTAAAATAAAAGGCCATGCAATGACCCTAATTGCCAACCCCACTTTTTTTAGAAAAAATAAACAAAACCAACAATTACCTTTTGTTGATACTATTGTTGTTTCGTTTATTACATCGCCACCAAAAGAGCTAATGCTATTTGAACAGGGCATTTTAGATATAGTAACTAATATAGATGGCAAATATGTAACCTCCTTTTTGGATAAACATATTGATAAATTTCAAAGTAATCCGCCATACTATATTATGAAACAAACACCTGATGCCAAAAAGAATTTAAAATACAGTTTTATACGATCAAATGTTCAAAATATTGAGGTCAACTCGATTGGATATTTTGATTTTTCTGAGATCTATTTAAAACCCTCAATTGTACAAGAAATAAATGTTTATTAAGCCTGAGAGAGGAGATTGAAGGAGATTGAAGAATTATTTATTTCCTCATTTTGTTCTTTATTTACGCCGCTACAGCACTATTTCATCGTGAACAAATTTAATGATTAGTTCACTATGCTTTTTCAATAAAACACTTTTTTCACACAGCCGTGCCTATCAGGTAATCAGAAATATTTACACCGTTAAAAACCACCTCGGCAATATAGCGTGCATACATGTCCTTTTTGTTTTTTGAGGTGGTAACAAAAACAACAGAACCAACAGGGCAAAACTTTTTGGCTACTGCCCGTGCATATTTGGCCTTGCGCACCTAAAAAGGTATTTTACTGTTAAGCTTTGGTGCATTAATACGTGCCATCCTGATTCTTTATTGGCGTGTAATATTAAACCCTAAACTAATATTAATCAATACAGTGTCCCCATCAATCCACCTTATTACATTGACTTAGTATATGTACATATTACAAATATATGATATAATAATGTAATATTACATATTATAACCATTTGATTATTAATTAAATAGATTGGTAATGCTTGAATCTACCCATGTATGCACACTATTAAGCCTATTTATTTACAAATATGATTGCATATTTGTAAATTAGCTGTTTTTATGATACACTAAAATCTGATTTGCATAACTTAATAGATAGAGTAAATGATGCAACTATTTTAAATGCAATTAAAACTAATGAATAACCTCGGGCAAGTCCTCGAGGTATCAAATGGTATATATATTTCCGGCCTTTGAGTCGGAAAATTGAACCATTAGATTCCGATTGCTTCGCGAATCGGAATTCCTGCCTGCACTGCCGTTTCGGCAGGCAGAAGTTTGATTTTTTTATTTCAGTTTCAGAACAACTGACCTTATATAGTTAATATGTTGATTATTAAAGGGTGTTTATGAAATATAACGATTTAAGAATGAGACCATTTTATGAGATTAACACCCTGATTTATCAGGGTGATTGTATGGCATTTCTAAGAAACCTCCAATCCTCAAACGCTTTGCGTTTGAGGATTGGAGGGAATTTATGGTTGTTTATTCCCACCCGGATTTATCCGGGTGCTAATCTCATTCTTATGGTAAATGGTCTCATTCAAAATCCGACAAGGTCAGTTGTTCTGAGTTTGCTATCACTTCCCGATATTCGGGATGGGCTTTGAAATAAAAAAATCGAACTAATTAAAAATCGGTGCAGATAATAACCCAAATTGAGCGATTTGAAATATCAAATCTACTCAATCAGAATAAGATACTAATCTTGTTTTATCACAATTTCATAACTTATAGGCATAACTTTTTTATATACTACCGAAACGCCACAGTAACGCTCCATTGATAAATCAATTGCTTTTTTTAGTTTTGTTTCATCCAAATTATTACCGCTAAACTCATAAATAATTTTCATTCCATCATAATGCTTTGGGTGTTCTTCTGTCATATTGGCTTCAACCTTAACATTAAAGCGAGAAGGTTCAATCCTCATTTTTTTTAAAATTGATATTACATCCATTCCTGTACAACCTGCAAGGGAAACTACCATTAATGGTTTTGGGCTTGGACCTAAATTTTTTCCTCCAACTGCTCCATCAGCATCAATAACAATTTTATGTCCATCTAATTCTGTTTCAAAGGCCATTTCACCTTTCCAATTCATATTAATTATACTCTTCATAATTCTAAATATTTTATACTTTTTTAATTTCTTGTTTACAAAAATTTATCCCTTTTTTAAAAATGACAAATTATCAATGTTTTTAATTAAACCTTTTTTGCTCTATTTTGTTTTCTTAAATTCAACTAATAAATGCAACTTTTAGATTTGGGATAATACATTACTT
>CBDUWQ010000072.1:0-16761 GCA_965370965.1 uncultured Bacteroidales bacterium | reverse complement strand
TAACACAGTTCTTTATATAGTTTTGATGTTGTAAATTAATGTTTAATAAAATATTGCACACATAAAAATAAAGGTTAACATTTGCAAAAATTATAATTAAACAATTTATATATTAACGTGTTTTAAAAACATAGATTTTAATAAAAAATCAAGCGTATGAATTTAGAAAAGATAATGGCCGAGGTTGAGAAGAAAAATCCCGGTCAAAATGAATTTCTTCAAGCAGTAGAGGAGGTTTTGGAAACTATTGTTGACTTTGTTAACGCAAATCCAAAATATGACAATGCTAAAATTATAGAGCGATTGGTTGAACCCGAAAGAACATTAATGTTTAGGGTTACGTGGACAGATGACAAAGGTGAGGTACATGTAAACCGTGGATACCGTATTGAATTTAATAGTGCAATTGGACCTTATAAAGGAGGTTTGCGTTTTCACCCAAGCGTTAATTTAAGTATTCTTAAATTTTTAGGATTTGAGCAAGTTTTTAAAAACAGTCTAACAACATTGCCTTTGGGTGGTGGTAAAGGTGGTTCTGATTTTAACCCAAAGGGAAAATCGGATGCTGAAATAATGAGATTCTGCCAAGCATTTATGAGTGAGCTATTTCGCCATATAGGACCTGATACTGATATACCTGCCGGCGATATAGGTGTTGGTGGTCGCGAAATTGGATATATGTATGGTATGTATAAAAAATTACGTAACGAGCATACAGGTGTACTTACCGGAAAAGGGTTAAACTGGGGTGGCTCATTAATTCGCCCTGAGGCAACAGGCTTTGGTAATGTTTATTTTGCCAAAGAGATGCTTTCTACAAAAGGCGAAACATTTAAAGGTAAAGTTGTTGCAGTTTCAGGTTTTGGTAATGTGTCGTGGGGAGCAATTTTAAAAGCTACAGAGTTGGGTGCAAAAGTTGTTACAATTTCGGGACCTGACGGTTATATTTATGACCCCAAAGGAATTAGTGGCGAAAAAATTGACTATTTATTAGAGCTGAGGGCTACAAACGATGATATTGTTGCGCCTTATGCTGATGAGTACGATGAAGCAACGTTTTTTGCCGGAAAACGCCCGTGGGAACAAAAAGTAGATATAGCCTTACCTTGTGCAACACAAAACGAACTTAACGAAGAGGATGCCAAAAAGTTGGTTGCCAATGGAGTTATATGTGTTAGTGAAGGAGCTAATATGCCATGCACTCCTGAGGCAGTTGTAGTTATTCAGAAAGCAAAAGTATTATATGGTCCGGGTAAAGCTGCTAATGCCGGTGGTGTAGCAACATCAGGATTAGAGATGAGTCAAAATTCAATGAAACTAAATTGGGGTAGAGAAGAGGTTGATACCCGTTTGCACCATATTATGATAGAGATTCATAAAGCTTGTGTTAAAAATGGCACCGAGGCCGATGGATATGTAAACTATGTAAAAGGGGCAAATGTTGCCGGTTTTATTAAGGTTGCCGATTCAATGCTTGACCTTGGAGTTTTGTAAAAAACAGGGTTGATAATATTTATAAAAAACCCTGCTGTTATTGGCAGGGTTTTTTGGTTCCACAAATCATATTGTATCGCCGTCCTCCGGTCTGTATCAACAACCGCCTATCCGTTACAAATACCCTCTTGATTTTTTTATTGTTTTTTGAGAATGAGCAAAAAAACTTAGCCATTTGTGCAGGTATTGAGAAATTTGCTAAAAAGGTTACATTTGTAGAAATGAAAACAAAATGTTATGGCAAATAAATATGTTGACTTCATATCTGACGAGCATTTTTTAAAGTGTATCTGTAATCTTTACAACTCATATGTTAAAGCGAAAAAAGGAATTAGTAAAAAGAAGTTTTACAGTAATAAGATTGATATATTCAAACTGACTTTTGACGCTAAGTTTAATAACCTTACGGAAGAAGCTATCATTGAAAATGAAATAATGCGACAAATTGATAAATCTATCAATAACTCAATTGGGACTTTTCACGAACAAGTATTAGGCGGTATTAAAGGTTATGAGATAGGCAATTTGAGTGGGTTTGACATTAAATCTGTTGATAATACTTTATTTGCTGATATTAAAAACAAGCATAATACCATGAATAGCAGTGCTGCCGAAAGTTTATTTCAGAAATTGGCACGATACGCCGATACATATAAAAAAGCAAAATGCTATTGGGTACAAATATTAGCAAAAGGGAGTTTTTGTGATAGTTGGGTTGGAGATATTAACGGAAAAGAATATAGCCACAGCAGAGTATTTAAAATATCAGGAGATAAGTTTTACGCACTGCTTACAGGACAAGATGATGCATTTTTCAAATTATATAAAGTATTGCCGGCAACAATATCTGATTTTTTGCAAACAGTAAATAAATCAAAGGGGAGTGATGGCAATTCTGCAATTTCTGAAATTAAAAATGATACCAAATATTCTAAAAGAACTATATTAGACCAAATTACCTTTGAAAATTTTGGATATTATTTGGGCTTTGACAAACTATAATATCGGTTTAAAAATTTAACAATCGAATAGCCTATTTCTTGCCCTAAATTGACAGGAACAGCATTTCCTATTTGTTTATATTGCTGAGCCACAGAACCATCAAAACTCCATTCATCAGGAAATGTTTGAATTCTTGCATATTCTCGAACTGTAAATGGGCGGGTATCTTCAGGATGACATCTTTCTGTTTGTTTTTGGGCAGGGCTACATGTTAGTGTAAGGCAAGGCTCATCCCAACCAATCCTTCGTGCCATTCCTGTTTTTCCGCCACCAAGGTAAAAACTGCCACCCATATACTCTTTTTGTATATCTAACGGAAGGTCCCGCCAGTAGCCTTTAGGCGGAACTAAATCAAGTATCTCCTTTTTCGATATGGGATATTTAGCCCCTTCTGATTTTGGAACATTCTTTTCAAACAATTCGCCTTTCTTCAATGCATCCGAAAGGTTGAATATTTTGTTATAAGGCTTTGGGTATTCATACTTTATGTTTATATCCTTTCGGACGCCAACAAGAATAAGGCGCTCTCTTTTTTGTGGCACTTTATAATTAATGGCTTTAAGGACTTGAACAGGCATAACGTTGTAACCAACTTCATCAAGAATTGAAATCATCCCCTCTAATGTTTTCCCTTTTTCGTGGCTCAATAAACCGCGCACGTTTTCACCAATGCATATAGGCGGATTAACTTTTTTTACAACTCTTGCAAATTCATAAAACAGTGTGCCGCGCGCATCTTTTAAGCCAAGCTTTTTTCCGGCATAACTAAACGCTTGGCATGGGAAACCGCCAGTTACGACATCTACTTTATTTTTATATTCAACAAAACTGAAATCTTTAATATCACCTTCCAAAACATTCCAGTTAGGTCTGTTTTTACGTAATGTGTTGCAAGCCCATTTATCAATTTCATTTAATGCAATACAATTAATGCTTGCTTTTTCTAACCCAATTGCTAATCCGCCGGCCCCGGCAAAAAGCTCTAAAACCGAATATGGATTATCTGGTTTAGTATAATTTGAAACATCTTCTGTTGTAGTATCCTCGAAAAGATTACCTAATAAAGCCCGCACATCATGTTTTTTATAAACTCGATAGTTTGAAATAGGTTCTCTAACTGCGGTGAGAATACCTTCTTTATCCCATCTTCTAAGGGTTTCCTTGCATTTTCCTACTAATTCAGCTGTTTCTGAAAGAGATAAATATTCATCCATAACCACATTATTAAACCTTATACATTGGTTACAAATATATGGATAAAAGTATTACAAAGAAAGAGAAAAGCAAAACCAGCAATAATGTATAAAGAGCATTTGGCACAAAGTACTATATTTGAGTAAAGTATAACAATATTTTTTTGTGTTTTAAAAAAATGCCAAACAGCGGGTAATAATACTTTACAAACATATGTAATTGCAGGTTAGCCTTTTTATCATAAAACACATCGGTTTTTACCCTATGCCTTCAACTTACCGTTTAGCCTCATTAATGGACTTATAACGGTTCTAAACTATTTCAATACCAAAATTTGAAAGTAAACCCGGCAATCCGATTAATGAAAATTTTGCTTTTTTAATGCTATTCTCATCGGGGTTTATTGTATAGTTATAAGATGTTGAAAAATCGGAGCTTTTTAGGTTTGTGTAAGAAAAGATGGATAGATTCAGGTTGCAATTTTCAAAAATTGCTTTTTCAAGATTGGTTTCGGCAAAATATGACTCGGTTAAATTGCAATTCTCAAATAGTGTTTCGGTTAGTTTTGTTTTTTCAAAATTTGTTAACTTCAAGTTGCATCCTGTAAATGATACCTGAAAAAGAAAATTATTACATGTGCTAAAATTTATACCGGTTAACTTGCTGTTTACGAAGTTAATATTTTTAAAGCCAGTATTATTAACAACCATTAATGAAAGGTTGCAATCTTCAAAAATACAATCAATAAAGTCGATATTTGAAGCATTGGCTTGATGAAAATTACATGAAATAAAATGGACATTTTCAAACTCTTTTTCTAAAAAACCAGCTTCTAAAAAATCTTTGCCTTTTATCTTATCATCTGTGTTAATAGTGTTGCTCATAGTGTATTAATTAACAAAATATTAAAATATGTGCGAAAGTTCAGTATTATATTAATGAGTTTGGTCTAAAAACTAAAATAATTGAAAATTAGATGCTTAGTGAATTTGCTAATTAACTGATAATAAGATTGATAGTTTTGAATTTTTTTATAGAATCAACCGCTTAGCACCTTTTTATACTGAACTCATTAATTACAGTTAAAAAATACCTCTTAACCCAAAAATAAAATTGCGACCTGAAGCAACAATACCCGATGAATATGGGCGATAGCGTTCGTCAGTAATATTTTCGACACCTGCATTTACCTGTAAAAACCTGTTTATTTGATAACTTGCTTTTAAATTTATGGTAAACCATTTGGGAGCATAAGGGTTTCCATTGTTATCGGCTGCATACATATATGGCTTGTCAATTTCGGAGGTTGACATATTATTATTTGAGATTTGGCCATTATAATTTGCATATGCATCAATTTTAATTTTTTTAGCTTTAAATATTATATGTGTACTTCCAAACAGTGGTGCAACATGCCTTAACGGAAGTCCTTCTTTATCAACACCTTTTGTATATGTTAAATTTGTTTTAAACGACAGGTTTTTTATTATATCGGCATATAAGCCAAACTGCATTCCATAAACTCTTGCCTCATCGGTATTAACAAGTGCCTGCACTTTGCTTAGTTCGCCATCGTACATAATTGAATCTTGTCCGTTAAATGTAAAATTGCGCCGTACCATAGCATTTTTTAATAATGTATAAAATATTGTTGCGTCAACCTTAATGCGGCTTTGTATTGTTTTTATAATACCAAAATCAATATTATATGCATATTCTGAATTTAAATCTTTGTTAGGCACAATTACATTGCCGGGTTCCGAATCAAAAACTTTACCAACATCATCAATATTAGGAGCCCTAAAGCCCGATGCTGCGTTTAAATTAAACTGCCAATTAATATTGGGTCTGTATGTAAACCCTAAACTGCCATTTAATGCACCTGTGTTAATATTAATGCTTTTAAAAGGAAATTTATAGAATGTTGTATCAAAATTAGAATTCAGCAATACCCTACTATACCTAACCCCCACTATAACAGTTGTTTTCTTATTCAAGTTATTTTTGTAATTAATATATCCGGCATACGATGAATATGTGGAGCCATTTGGATACCTGCTTGCATAAGGTTCTACAGCTCCGGTTTCAATATCTCTTTTTTGACCTGTGGAGCCTATTTTATTTGTAACAGCCTCAAGTCCATAAAACAGAAAGCTACTATCGGTTAAATGTTTGTCAAAATCAATATTTGCCGAGAAAGCTCCAACTGTTTCAGTCCTCTCCCTTATTTCATTATTACCAAATTTACGGTCGTGCCTGCTCTCTTTATAGTTTTGGTAAGCAACAACCATTTTTACTTCGTTAAACAGTTTGGTTGGGTTTGAGTACTCAATTTTAAAAACGTTCATCATCCATTTTTGCGGACCATAATACCATTGGGCATATTTAAGCTCATCGTTATTATACTGTATTAACCTATCGTACCTTGGCACATCAGACAATTCAGAGTAATGGAATCCAAAATTTAAGTCCCATTTTTTATTTGGCTTAAACCTTATTTTTTGCATTACATTAATCTGGCTGTAGCCTGAAAAAACCTGTGTATTATTGTTGCTGTTTTGTATTATACTGTCTTGCCCTGCTATCCAATCAACATATTCGGGTCGAACATAACTGTTATTTCCTCTGCTTCCCATTTTCAAATCATCAAAATCACTATATGTTATACTTGATAGGAAACTCCATTTTTTAGCACTAAAATTAAAATTTATATGCCCTGTTTTTTCATTATTTGCTGTTGAATAACGTGTTAAAGCATTTGCCGAAAAATCAATTTTATCTGAGGTCGATAGTCTTGGCAGCAAGGTGTGAAAATCCATAACTCCACCTATGGCGTCGCTTCCGTAAATAACCGATCCCGGGCCAAAAATAACTTCGGCGTTTTCAATTGCATTGGCATCTAATGAAATTACATTTTGTAGGTTGCCACTACGGTATATTGCATTGTTCATTCTTACCCCGTCAACAACAATTAAAATTCTGTTTGATGAAAAACCCCTTATCATAGGGCTACCGCCACCCATTTGACTTTTTTGAATAAACACCTCGTTTGAAACACCAAGTAAGTCGGCTGTGGTTTGCGGATTGGCAAATGCAATCTCTTTGGCAGATATTGTTGTGATTTTACTCGGAACCTCATTTTTATTCTGCTCCCAATGGTTTGCAGATACCACCACCTCATTTATGTTTAAAACACTTTCAGCTAATTTAATTTCAAAGCCCAAATTTTTTAAACTGCTGTAATTAATACTAAATAATTCGTATGATGAGTGTTGGAATGTGATAATGTCGGCTTTGCCAAAAATACTAATATCGGCCTTGCCTTTATTGTTTGTTAACGATGTTTTTGTTTTACTAAAAATAAAAACATTCTCAATTGGCTGTAAGTTTGTTTTATCAATAACTGTAATAGTTTGACCGATACCCAATAGCGTAACAATATTTAAGGCAAATAGTATATATATAAATCTCATCTTTTTTTTGTTAAATTACAAGTTCGCTTGATAGCAAATATTATGCCTTTATGGTGTTTAAAGAGAAATATTATATCCTATTTTGGGATATATGAATTGATTATTGTAAGATTTACAAGAAATTATAAAAGGTATGATAAAATTGATACTAAAACTATTTGATTATGGATATTAGGCTACTGTTATCATCAATGCAACACCCAAAACCAATAATTATTATCTGATATTTAAGCAGTTGCGTGGGTGTTGCAAAAAAGAGATGAAACCAAGATACAAGCCATATGATTGCAATAGTGTTTTAGAGATACTATACCGGCAAGATGCCAGTGGTCCATTGTAACCATAAGGAACCACAAGGAACACCGCCATCTTGGCGGTATGTTTTACTTGTAAAACTTTACAACAATACCTTACATTACAAACCCACATAGCCAGCACAAAAAATAGTGATGAAAAACAAGACAAAAACGTAGCAGCCAGTCCGCCGTGGAGGAGCGCTACATTATCCAATGTTTGTAGTTGTTAACGTGAATGATGTTATTGTTGTTAGGTAAATACCACACGATACAATCGTGCGGTAGCTGAGTATCTAAAACTCTTTTTTAATTAAATATTCGGCAATTTGTACTGCATTTAGTGCTGCGCCTTTTCGTATTTGGTCGCTAACACACCAAAAGGCAATACCATTGGGGTTTGCTAAGTCTTTGCGAATACGTCCCACATAAACATCATTTTTACCTGCAATATCAAAAGGCAGCGGATATTCACTATTTTCAGGATTGTCAAATACTGTTATTCCTTTGGTTTTTTCGCATTCGGCACGAAAAGCCTCGGGTGTTACCGGATCTTCTGTTTCGGCCCAAACAGCTTCAGAGTGGGCACGCATAACCGGAACCCTTACACAAGTTGAGCTAACCTCAATATTTGAATGCATAATTTTGCGGGTTTCGTTATACATCTTCATCTCCTCTTTGGTATATCCATTTTCGGTAAATACATCAACATGCGGTATAACATTAAAAAGCAACTGGTGTGCAAACACATCAACTGTAAGCTTTTTGTTAGCAACAAACTCGTCAACCTGCTTTTTAAGCTCGGCCATTCCTTTAGCTCCTGCACCACTGGCACTTTGGTAGCTCGAAACATGTATGCGCTTAATATGCGATAGGTTTTCAAGTACCTGTAAAGCCACAACCATTTGTATGGTAGTGCAATTGGGGTTTGCAATAATATTTTGCGGGTGGTTCAATGCATCTTTTGCGTTTACTTCGGGCACTACCAATGGCACATCTTTATCCATACGAAATGCGCTTGAATTGTCAATCATTATGGTGCCATGTTTAGTAATGGTTTTGGCAAACTTTTTTGAGATGCTTCCTCCTGCCGAGGTTAATGCAATATCAATTCCTTTAAAATCATTGTTATGTTTCAGCTCTTTTACTGTAATTTTATTGCCTTTAAACTCATAAATCTGCCCTGCACTTCGTGCCGATCCAAACAGTACCAGCTCATCAATTGGCAAATCTCTTTCCGACAGGATTTTTAAAAACTCTTGTCCAACTGCTCCACTTACTCCTACTACTGCTATTTTCATTCGAATAAAGATTGATTTAAGTAATTAATATCAATATTTTTTTGTGTTTAACTAAAAGTATCAGCGATTTTTAATAATTTGGTAAAATTAATAGCTTTAAGTAATAATTGCATCATGTATATGAAAAAAGTTACATTTTTATTAGTATTATTTTTTCTATCATTCAATTTAGTTAAAGCACAGATAATATCATTTGATTTTAATTCTTCGCCTTATCTAAATGCATCAAGCAGTAATGCTAACCTTATTATTTCTGAATTAAGCCTTTCGGAGGGTACAATATCTACCAATAGAACCATAGGTACATATTTTACCGATGAACCTTATGTTGAGGAATCGGGTGGTTGGGGACAAACAAGCGAAGGTGATGCAAAATATTTTTATGTTGATATTTCTGCCTTAACAGGTTACCGCTTTTCTATATCAAATATTGCTTTTGAGGCATACGCAACGGGTGCAGGACCTTCTGCAATAAGTATTCTTTTAAACAACAGTTCTGTTTATAGTCAGGATATGCCTAGTGCAACATTGCAAACAATTAGCCAAGGTATTGTCGGATACACACAGCTTACTCAAATAACTTTAAAAATTGCAGGTTGGGATAACAGCTCCCGCTCAACATCAGGCGGCGGAGCATTTAGACTCGATAATTTTATTATTGAAGGTTTAGTTGAGGAGATTCCGCCAAACGACAGCTCATCAACTATTAAGGCTACATCTTTTGTTATTCCAAATGAAATATCATCATTGCAAAACACATTGTTATTGCCTGTAATGGAGTTTGTAATAACCGATTCGGCAACAGCCGACGGTGTAAACACCATTGTTGACAGTTTGGTTTTTAGGGTTGGTACAAACAACGATTTTGCTAACTGGGATACCATTATAAAAGAAGTTAAGCTTGTTTCAACAGCGTTTACCGATACTATTTTGGGAGTGATAGAAAACCAAAATATAACTTTTAATACCAATGGTATTTTTGAGGTTACTGAAGGTTTGGCAAATGCCGATACTTGCAGGGTTTTGTTAAGTTTAAAATCGAGTATGCCCAATGTTGACGGACAACAATTTGAGTTTTTATTAGATTCTGCCCATATTTATTGCAACGCTGCAGGCTCAAAAGTAGGGTGGGGGACTGTAACAACAGGGTCTAACAAGCTTGTTGTTCAGGTTGAGGCTACCGAATTGGATGTTAGGGTTGAGCAAATTCCCCTTTGGCAAGATTCCACATTCAGCATAGTGGTTAATGCCATCGATGCAAATGGCAATATTGATATTGATGAAAATGGAGGCATACAGTTAGAGCATATATTGGGTAATGGGGTATTACAGACTGTAAATTCATTATCATCAAATTTTAATAATGGAGAGGTTAATTTTGGAGGGCTGAATTTTACAAAAAGCGATACTGCTACAATTCAAATAACATCAGATAATTATAGTAACTATATTATTGATAGTCTTTTGGTTGGCAGATACTGTTTTTATGATGATTTTGAAAATGGTAACCTTGCAAAATGGAAAAATACTGCCGATTGGGATGCATCGTCGCAAGACTCAATAAACGGCATATACTCTTTAAAGCATAATTTGTCAGGGGTTTCCGGGGCAAGTTATATTTCGGCTAAGTTTGATGATGCGAATATGAACCATGGGAAAATGGTATGGCGCAGTGTGCTTAAAAATGGCAATTTCGACCCAACATCATCAAACAGTTTTTGGTACTATTTAATGTCAGCCGATAGCAATTTAACGCGTACAAATAATTACGGATATGTGGTAGGGGTTAACTTTTTGGGTAGTAATGATACTTTGTCGCTATGGAAAATTGACTCACTTGGCAATAAAACTCTTATTGTGGAAACGGGGTTTAACTGGAATGAAAACCAAATCGTTGCAATTGAGGTTATTCGTAAAGCACCGGGCATTTGGCAGGTTGGTTATGCTGAAAATAACGATTTTACTAATTTAGTTTATACCGAAAAGGTTAAGGAGCAGAGTTTTACCGATTTGCTCTATCATGGGCTTGTTTTTCAATATACATCTACACGGGCAGGGTTATTATGGTGCGATAATATTTATGCAGGCAGGTTAAACTCTCCACCAAAATTAATTGAGGCACAAGGCATTGCAAATGATACTGTTCAATTGGTTTTTTCAGAACCGTTAACACAACATGAGGCTGAAAACATAGGCAATTACCAATTAAGCTCTGAAACTGACAATAGGATTTCTATTGAGCGGGCAGTTTTTAACAGTGAATTTCCTGACAAGGTATTAGTAGTAGTAAACGGTTTAAAAACAGCAAATTATACAATTATTGTTAGCAATCTTACTGATGCGGAAGGTGGTGTTATGCCGCCCGATAGCATTCTGTTTTGGTATGAGGTGCCTGCCCAAAAGCATGATGTGGTTTTTACTGAAGTAATGTTTGACCCATGGCCTGTTGTGGGTTTGCCCGATGCCGATTATCTTGAGATTTTTAATCGTGGCAGCAACCCTTTTAATCTTAAAGATTGGCAGTTGGTTATTGATGGTATTGTAAAAACTTTTCCTGATACTATTATTGAAATTGATGAACACATAATTATCACAAGCTCGTCAAATACTGATGATTTTTTAACTTATGGTAAAACAATTGGCATAATAAGTTCAACTGCATTAACCAATTCAGGTAAGCCTTTAAAATTAATATCAAAACAAGGGATAATTATAGATAGTCTGTTTTATAAACCCGATTGGATAACAGCAGAAGAAAAACAGGATGGCGGCTGGTCGTTAGAGCGCATTGACCCCAATAACTTTTGCGGTGCAGCCCAAAACTGGAGGGCAGGTATTGATGATAAGGGAGGAACACCCGGGGCACAAAACTCAATTTATGCCAATAATATTGATACGGCTTTGCCAAAACTAACCAGTTGGGAGCTGCAATCGTTAACAACTTTTACTTTTGCTTTTAGCGAGGAGCTTGATAATAGCACCATAAGCAATAACTTTTTTAGTATTAATCCAAGCAGCGGAGTAGTAGATTCGGTAGTTTTGGGCGAAGAATCAAAAATCGTTTGTGTTTACCTTTCCAATGCCATACAGCCAAACCTTGAATATGCAATTACCCTTGGCAATGCTGCCGATTTATGCAGTAATGTTTTAAACGATACAACCCTTGAGTTTTTGTACCATCCGCCTGCCGATTTTGATTTGGTAATAAATGAGATTATGGCCGATCCAATACCATCTGTTGGCTTGCCCGAGTCTGATTATTTGGAGTTTTTTAATAGGAGCCAATATTCAATAAACTTAAAAGGGTGGGAGCTTTGGCTTGGCGATACCCGCAAGGTATTTTCCGAAGTGGAAGTGCTGCCAAATGAGTATCTGATTGTATGCCAATCGGGCGAGGTTGAGAGTTTTGCTGGCTTTGGTAATGTGGTAGGGTTGTTATCTACCACATCGTTACCTACCACAGGCAAGCAGGTAGTAATAAAAGATACATCGGGCAGGGTGATTGATTCGGTATTTTATTGCAAAAATTGGTATCAGAATCCCGATAAGGAAGATGGCGGCTGGTCGTTAGAGCGCATTGACCCCAATAACTTTTGCGGTGCAGCCCAAAACTGGAGGGCAGGTATTGATGATAAGGGAGGAACTCCGGGAGCACAGAACTCAATTTATGGGCAAAATGTAGATATAACTTTGCCCAAGGTTTTATATTTTAAAGTAGAGAATGAAAGCAGGTTGGTATTGGAATTTTCAGAGGGTCTTGATTTGGCATCGGCAAAAAATGTGAATAATTACAGTTTTAGCCACTCGCAACTTAGTGTTGATTCTATATTGGTAATAAATACTGAACAATCTAAAATCAGGCTTTTTATGAATAGCCCATTTAGTAATGGTAATAACTATTCTTTACAAATAAAAAATATTACCGATTTATGCGGAAATGCTATTGCCGATACGCTTTTTCAATTCAGATTCAATTATATTGAAAAAAATGATATTATTATTTCTGAAGTAATGGTTGACCCCTCGCCAATTGTGGGTTTGCCCGAGTTTGAATATATTGAATTATATAACAACAGCCCAAAGCAAATAAATATTGAGGGTTGGCAGTTGGTTGTAAATGGTTCAAAAAAAGCCATTCCGCGTGTTAATATTTTACCCGATTCGTTTTTGGTAATACTTTCAAATACAGCTTTTAATGAATTTTATTTTATTGAAAATAAATTGGTGTTACCGGGATTTATGTCGCTGCCCAATCAAGTTGCAACAATACAATTGCTTGATACCACAGGTGCAGAAATAAATAAAGTACAGTATAATGATAGTTGGTATCACGACAGTGAAAAGGATAATGGCGGTTGGTCGCTTGAGATTATTGACCCCAATAACCAATGTGGTGGTATTAATAACTGGTTAGCATCAAATAATTATTTGGGAGGTACACCGGGTGGGTTAAACTCTGTAAATGCTAATAATATTGATGCAACTTTACCGCATGTAGTTGGCGTATTGCCTATTGTTAACGGTACAAACAGCAATATGCTTGTGGTAAGATTTTCCGAAATTATTGATAAAACTACTGTTTTACCTAATAATTTTATAATTGATGAATTTGGGCAGCCTAACATGGCTTATGCTGATTCGGCAAATTTATTGATGGTAGTTTTAATTTTCAATGAAAATTTTAAGCAAAAAACGCACTATAAACTGAATATTAAAGGGGTTGGCGATTATTGCAATAACATACTAACCGACACTATTGTTGAATTTGATTTTTATGAACCGCAGCTTTACGATATTGTTATTAATGAAATTATGGCAAATCCTATTCCATCGGCAGGTTTGCCCGAGGTTGAATATATTGAGCTTTACAACCGCAGTCAATTTGAGGTTAATGCTTATCAATGGGCGATGCAGGTGGGCAGTTCAACACGTAAAATGCCGTATGTAAATATTCCTGCCCAAAGCTATTTGGTTTTGTGCAGTACTGAGAATATACAACAATTTAGTGCCGATATTAATATAGCCGGAGTTGAAAATCTGCCTGGATTGCCATTAAGCAGTACTGTTACCCTTTTAAATTCAAATAATGAAATGATTTGCCAAACAGAGTACTCTTCGTTGTGGGTTATTGATGATTTTAAAGCTGATGGCGGATATAGCCTTGAGCGTATTGATTTTAACAATCCTAACGAGACTGCAAATAACTGGCGGGAGTCAAATAATGAAAATGGCGGAACTCCGGGTTTTGAAAATTCGATTTACAAAAACAATCCCGATGAAACACCTCCAAATTTATTAAGGGCATTTCCGGCAAACGACACTTTAATAGGGTTGCAGTTTAGCAAGCCAATAAATTACTCGACCATAACGGTTGATATGTTTGATATTGAGGGAGAATTTGGTTTAATCAGCTCTTTTAATGCAGAGGATAACAATTTTTCAATAATATATTTATTATTAAGCAGCAATTTAGAGATGGGTATTGAATATACCATAAACGTGAGCGATGAAGTAACTGATATTTCGGGCAATTATATTTTACAAAGAAGTGTAAAATTAGTACTGCCAATAAAAGCATCGCCAAACGATATTGTAATTAACGAGCTGTTGTTTAATCCGCTTGACGGAGGAGTTGATTTTATTGAACTCTACAACAGGTCGGCATTTACGGTTAACCTTAAGCAGTTTTACATAGCCTCGTTTGATGATGCCGGAAATATAAAAGACCCAAAACGCGTTACCCAAAATGGGGTTTTGCTTTTTCCTGAAGAGTATATTATTGTATCTGAAAATAGTGAGGTTGTAAAGCAGCAGTATTGGGTAGAGGATGCTTTTGCGTTTTATGATATGAAAAAACTCCCGTCATTTTCAAACTCAGAGGGGTCGGTAGTACTGCTTGATACAAGTGGTGTTGTTGTTGATTATTTGTACTATAATGATGATATGCACTTTGGTTTGCTCAACAGTACAAAAGGGGTAAGTTTGGAGCGCATTAATTTTGATCGTCCATCGCAGGAGCAGTCGAACTGGCATTCGGCAGCCGAGCAAGCAGGGTGGGCAACCCCGGGCTATAAAAACTCAATGTATAATAAATTAGGTAATACCGATAAGTTTATATCAATTGACCCCGAGGTTTTTTCGCCCGATAACGATGGCTACAACGATATTTTATATATACATTATAATTTTGATGAGCCCGGATATGTAGCAAATGTTACTGTTTTTGACTCAAAAGGGCGTAAGGTTATAGCACTCTCAGAAAATGAACTTATGGGAATTGAGGGTACAATAAGTTGGGATGGACTTAACTATAATAGGCAAAGAGTGCCTATTGGGATTTATATTATTAGTTTTGAGATATTTGACCTTAACGGGAATATTAAAAAATACCATAGGGTTTGTGCGGTAAATGCACGGTTTAGGTAGTGCTTGCCAGAAAACGCTAATTTAAGTGAGTTGAATTTCGTGTTATTTCCCGCAGTTGCGGAATAAGCTGTGTAATACCAATTATAAAGCAAAAAACCCAGCTTCATCACCAGCATAAAGACTGGGAGAGGAATTACCAGGACTACAGCACAAAGATAGTGAAAAAATGGATAGAAAAGCAATAGAAAGAATAATTTCATTGGAAAGACTTGAGCCTTATTTAAGACATAATTCAGATGACTTTGAAAAAGCAGTAGCACATTATAAAGCAAATATCGAGATTTCAGAAGCTTTTTATCCATTATTGGCAATGTTAGAAATTGGGTTTAGAAACAATATTGATTATCAATTAAAACGTAGATTTAATGATAATATTTGGTATGAAAATTCGGAATTCATTAGAATAGTATCACGGTTTCAGATAGATAGAGTATCTGAAGCTCGAAATAGCATATTGCGAGAGAAAAAGATAATTACAACAGGAAAAGTTATTTCTGAATTATCATTTTGATTTTGGACATCTTTACTTGATTCTAAGTTTGAGAAGACTTTATGGAAAAATATTCGACTTGCTTTTCCAAATTGTCCAAAGAAGATTCGGCAAAGAAAAACGATGAGTTCTAAATTTAATGGTATAAGGAAGTTAAGAAATCGAATTTTTCATTATGAATCAATAACATGGAATATTCCTGTGTTAACTAACTATAAGAATGAAATAATCGAAGGAATTGATTGGTTAGATAAAGATTTACTACATTGGTGTAAAGATATTTTCAGATTTGATAAGGTAATTAATGATAGGAAGACCTTGATTAAATAAGCTACAGGTGGCAACACAGCGTAATAATCCATAAGGGTTTTGTAGGTAATTGTAACATTTTATCACGCATTATTTTTGCATCGGGCGGAGACAGTAAAAAGCCCACAATCCCTTACGAATCATATGTCCACCGTTACTATATTTACCAGCCGGCTGAAATAATTAGCATAGGGCTTTGCCCTATGTTAGTGATTACGCTTAATCAAGTTCGGGACAGGCTTTTCAGAGCTATTTAGTCTTTGCAAGAAAACGCCAAATTACTCACAAATATTTTCATTTTATTAGTGTTCGTGAGCTAAAGTTCTACGCCTGCCTGCTGCAGGCAGGTTATACCAAATTATAAAGCAAGACTCCCGATATAAACCATTTCTATTTTCCTTTTTCTTTGTTGAAAATTATTTCAATAAACATAGCTATTCAAAGAATTTTCGTCTTGATAAAGAAAAATATACTCTAATTTATTTATCGGGTGTTTTGCATCACAATTGGTATATTTGGTGTACAATAAATTGTAAATAGTCAGTGTTAAAATGCAAGTATTGAATATGACTTTGTAAATCTAAAGGTCGAGCCAGGCAGGCTCTGTGCCTTCTTCGTGTTGCTTTGTTATATAGTTTTTGCATAAAGTATATCAAAGGAGACACAAAGTGAAACAAAGAATAAAATAGATTTTCTGTAATTTTTATTGTTGCTGTATTTTATTATACTGATTAGTTCTACTTTACGAACTTAATTTTGTTTGTTGTTTCAATTTTTGT